>JAKAGJ010000046.1 GCA_021815655.1 Deltaproteobacteria bacterium
GTTGCGCTGAAGTATGGGGGCGGGGGGGCCGGGTCTCTTGTGGGAGGCGGGGCCAAATGGGGTATACTGGCCCATGCCCCGGGGGGCGGGGGAGGATGCCCCGGCCCGGTGGCGTCCAGGAATCTGCTTTTCAGGAGGCCCGCTTGTCCATTCCGGTGATACTGCCCGAGGCCGGGGCTGGCCGCAACCAGGCCCTGCGCACCGCCTTGAGCCTCTGCGCCCTGGCCGGCCGCCCGCTCTTGTGCCGGGGACTGATGGACGATAACCCCCGCCCCAAGCCCGGCCTGGGCCCTGGGCATCTCACCCTGGCCCGGGCCTTGGCCACGGTCACCGGCGGGGCCTGGCAGGCCGACCTGGGCGAGGAGCAGCTGGCCGTGGAGCCGGGAGAGCCCCAGCCTGGCGACTATGACTTCAACATGTCCGACGAGCGCCAGAGCGCCGCGCCCTTGAGCTGGCTCCTGGAAACCCTGCTTTTGCCCCTGGCCGCGGCTGCGGAGGGCAGCAGCCTTTACCTGGGCGGCGGCACCCACGTCATGGGCGGCCCCACCAGCGACGAGATCAGGCAGGTGCTGGTGCCCGACTGGCGGCTCCTGGGCCTGGAGGTGGACTATATCGAGGTGACGCCGGGCTTCTACCCCGAGGGCGGCGGCGAGGCCGAGGCCCGGGTGGAGCCCTGCCAGGTCATCCAGCCCCTGGTGGCCGAGGCGGCCTTCGCCCCCGTGCAGGTGGGGCTGGAGGTGCTCTCCTCGGGATTGCCGGTACACCTGGCCGAGCAGGCCCTGGAGGGGGCCTTGGCCCGCCTGGAGCTGCACGGACTCAAGCCCCAGACGCGGCTGCGCAAGGCCCGGGGTGGCGTGGGCATGGCGCTGTTGGTCTGGGCCCAGAACCAGGCCGGCCTGCGGGTGGGTTTCAACGCCCTGGGCCGCCGGGGCGGGCGTCCCGAGGCCCTGGCCACCCAGGCCGTGGAGGATCTGGTGGCCTTTTTGAAGAGTGGGGCCGGGCTGCCCGCTTCCCTGGCCGCCCCTCTGCTGGCGGTGCTGGCCTGCGCCCGGGGCCAAAGCCGGCTCAGCGTGGAAACCTCCACCCGCGAGCTCAAGGCCGCGGTCAAGGGCGTGGAGGCCCTGTGGCCGGGCAGCGTGCGCCTGTATGAAGACCCCCAGGGCGGCCCGGCGCAGCTGCGGGTAAGCGGCCGCGACCTGGGCCGGGCGGTATAGGCGGCTGGCCGCAACCGCTGGCGCCCACAAACAGACCGGGGCTCCGCTGGGCGGAACCCCGGTCTGGTCTTGTAGGCTCGGGGGCGATTGGCCCCCGCCAGTTACTTCTTTTTGCCCGAGGCGCGCTTGCTGGCCTTCAACGGGTTGATCTTGGCCGATTCCTTGGACTCGGCCTTGATGTGGGTGGCGAAGTTGCAGTTGCCGTTACGCCACTTGGAGGCCGGATCGGGATAGGTCTTGCAGAAGGTCTGGTCGCCGGAGCTAACCGTGCGATCGCAGCCCTGGCAGGATTCCACGATGGGGTGGCAGGTGCCGGCGGTGAAGCGGCAACCCTTGGCGGACATGAAGTTGCATTCCATGCCTTCTCTGGTGGTGGTGCAGAGCATTGCCCGTACTCCTATAAAATGTTTCAGGGGACCAGACGCCCCCATGGTTGGCGCATCGCCACGGCAACAAGCCGGGCCTCTTCATCGGCAAAAGCTAAATATGGGCATAAAGTTGAAGCCTGTCAAGGAGCTATTGTGGGTAATCCTACCCCCGGCGGTCTTGACAAAACAGCGGGCCTGACGTAGATAACGTAGCCTAGTTCAAGGGAAAACACCGCCGGCCCGGGCAAGGAGCGCCATTATCGGACCAGGTTGGGGCAGGAGTATTTCAAGTGTCTGATAAGCCTAGCAAGAACGCCGAGGCTCCCGAAAAGCCCCTGGCCAAGATTTTGGACGACAACGTCTTGATGCGTCAGCGCCGGCAAAAGGCCCATGAGCTCAAGGAGGCGGGGATTTCGCTTTTCCCCAACAACTTCCGCCCCCGCGACCTCATCGCCGACATCATGGCCCAGTACGGCAACATGGACTCCGGCCGCCTGGAGGACCGGGAGGACACCAAGTTTTCCCTGGGTGGCCGCATCATGGCCATACGCTCCTTTGGCAAGGCCGCCTTCCTCAAGCTGCAAGACCGCTCGGGCAGCCTGCAATGCCACCTGGAAAAAAACATCCTGGGCGAGGAGCGCTACGCCCTGTTCAAGAAGCTGGACGTGGGCGACATCGTCGGCGTGCGCGGCCCCCTGTTCCGCACCCGCACCCAGGAGCTGACTCTCAAGGTGGAGCACCTGCAGCTGGTCACCAAGAACTACCGCCCCCTGCCCGAGAAGTTCCACGGGCTCACCGACGTGGAGCAGCGCTACCGTCAGCGCTACCTGGACCTGATAATGAATCAGGAGGTGCGGGACATCTTCCAGGCCCGCTCCAACATCGTGGCCACCATCCGCCGCTACCTGCAAGAGCGGGGCTTCCTGGAGGTGGAAACCCCCATGATGCAGCACATCCCCGGCGGGGCCATGGCGCGGCCCTTCGAGACCTTCCACAACGCCCTGGGCATGAAGCTATTTCTGCGCGTGGCCCCGGAGCTGTACCTCAAGCGTCTGGTGGTGGGCGGCCTGGAGCGGGTTTTTGAGCTGAACCGCAACTTCCGCAACGAGGGCGTCAGCGTGCGCCACAATCCCGAGTTCACCATGCTGGAGTTCTACCAGGCCTACGCCACCTACGAGGACCTGATGTCCACCACCGAGGAGATCGTGGGCCTGTGCGCCAAGGCGGTGCTGGGCTCCCTCAAGGTGCCCTACCAGGGGCGCGAGATCGACCTCACTCCGCCCTGGCAGAACTTCGACTTCCGCACCAGCCTGTTGGAGATCGGCGGCGTGCCGCCGGACGTGCTCTTCAATACCGAAAAGGCCCTGGACCTTTCCCGGCAGTTGGGCGGAGTGCACAAGCCCGGCGACGGTCTGGGCAAGGCCCTGGGCAAGATTTTCGACGTGCTGGTGGAGCCCGAGCTGTTCCAGCCCACCTTCATAACCGGCTACCCCCTGGACATCTCGCCCCTGTCGCGCACCAACGACCTGGACGCCGAGATCGTGGACCGCTTCGAGTTCTTCATCGCCGGCCGCGAGATGGGCAACGGCTTCAGCGAGCTCAACGACCCCGACGACCAGCGCGCCCGCTTCCAGGACCAGGTGGCCCAGCGCGAGGCCGGCGACGATGAGGCCCAATACATGGACGCCGACTACGTGCGCGCCCTGGAGTTCGGCATGCCGCCCACCGCCGGCGAGGGGCTGGGCATCGACCGCCTGGTGATGCTGCTCACCGACCAGCCCAGCATCCGCGAGGTTATTCTCTTCCCGTTGCTCAGGCCCGAGCAGGGTTGATGACCTTTGAACGCCAGATAGCCCTGCGCTATTTGCGCGCCCGGCGCAAGCAGACCTTCATCTCGCTCATCTCGCTGTTGTCCATGGCCGGGGTGGCCCTGGGGGTGTGCGCGCTGATCGTGGTGCTGTCGGTGATGGGCGGTTTCGAGGGCCAGCTCAAGGACAAGATCCTGGGCGTCAACTCCCACGTGATGATCTTCAAGCTCACCGAACAGATCGATGACGCCCCCCGGGTGCTGTCCATAGCCCAGACCGACCCCGAGGTGGTGCAGGCCACGCCCTATGTCTACGGCCAGGTCATGATTATCGCCGGCGGCGGGGCCACGGGCGCCCTGCTCAGGGGCATCGCGCTGCCCAGCGCGCTGAAAGTCCTGGACCTGGAGAAGACCATGGTGCAAGGCTCGGCCCGCGACCTGGCCAGCCAGGGGCCGGACTCCCTGCC
This sequence comes from Deltaproteobacteria bacterium, assembly GCA_021815655.1. Taxonomy (GTDB): domain Bacteria; phylum Desulfobacterota; class Desulfarculia; order Desulfarculales; family Desulfarculaceae; genus JACRDC01. The sequence goes on from JAKAGJ010000046.1 coordinate 3,857, forward strand.
CGGCCTGGTGGTGGGCGGGGCCCTGGCCCGCAAGCTGGGACTGGTGCGCGGCTCCGTGGTCAATGTGGTCAATCCCCTGGGCGAGGAGACGCCGGTGGGGCGCGCCCCCAAGAGCGAGCACTTCCGGGTGGTGGGCATCTTCGAGTCGGGCATGTACCAGTACGACTCCACCCTGTGCTATGTCTCCCTGACGGCGGCCCAGGAGTTCTTCAACCTGGGGCAGGCGGTCAACGGCGTGGAGTTGAAGGTAAAGGACATCTACCAGGCCGCCGCCGTAGGGCACCGCCTGGTCAAAGAGATGGGGCGGGGCTATTTCGCCCGCGACTGGATGGCCGCCAACCACAACCTTTTCGCGGCCTTGAAGCTGGAAAAGATCACCATGTTCGTGATCTTGATCCTCATCGTCCTGGTGGCGGCCTTTGGCATCATCAGCTCGCTGATAATGCTGGTCATGGAAAAGACCCGCGACATCGGCATACTAAAGGCCATGGGCGCCACGGCGGCCAGCATCCGGCGCATATTCATGCTGGAGGGGCTCATAATCGGGGGCGTGGGCACCCTGGCGGGACTGGCCTCGGGCCTGATACTATGCGGGCTTTTGGCCCGCTACAAATTCATCGACCTGCCCGCCGACGTCTATCCCCTGAGCACCCTGCCGGTGGAGGTCGAGCCCCTCATGGTAGTTCTGGTGGCCGCCTCTGCGGTGGTGATCAGCCCCTTGTCCACCATCTACCCCTCCCTGGCCGCCGGACGCCTGGACCCCGTGGAAGCCTTGAGGTACGAATGAGCCCCGACAACAACCGGGAAATCGCCGATTCACAGGGGCTGGCGGGGCCTAAAGCCTTGACAAAGCAGACACCTTTTATTCTAATAGAAAAGCTTTACAAGACCTACGAGGGCCCCCGTGATAAAGTGGAGGTCCTCAAGGGGCTGGACCTTGAGGTGGCGGCGGGGGAGACGGTGGCGATCGTGGGCTCCTCCGGCGTGGGTAAGTCCACGCTTTTGCACATGATCGGTGCTTTGGACCGCCCATCGGCGGGCAGGGTGGTGGTGGACGGGCAGGACCTGTCGCGCATGGATGAGCCGGCCCTGGCGGCCTTTCGCAACCGCTACATAGGGTTCGTGTTCCAGTTCCACCATCTGTTGCCCGAGTTCTCGGCCCTGGAGAATGTCATGATGCCGGCCTTGATCGCCCGGCAAGACAGCCACAAGGCCGAGAAAATGGCCCGCGAGCTTCTGGGCGAGGTGGGTTTGTCCGACCGTCTGGGGCACCGCCTGGGCGAGATGTCGGGTGGCGAGGCCCAGCGGGTGGCGGTGGCCCGGGCCCTGGTCTTGAGGCCCCGGTTGCTGTTGGCCGACGAGCCCACGGGCAACCTGGACGAACGGACAGGCGAGAAGGTGCATCACTTGATCTTGCGCCTAAACGCCGAGATGGGGCTGACCACCCTGGTGGTCACCCACAACGAGCGCTTGGCGGCGGCCTTGGACCGCAGGATGCGTCTGGCCGAGGGGCAGATACATCACTTGTCAGGAGCTGATCCGGCAACCTAGACGAACGAGGGCGGAATGAAGAACAAGGCACTGCTGTGGGTCCTGGCTGCGTTGATAATGGCGTGGCCGGGCGTGGTGTTCTCGGCCGAACCCGCCAAAGTGGCGGTATTTCCCTTCGACGTCTTCAGCCAGGAGCCGCTGGACCAGCTCAAGCAGGGGTTGCAGGAGTCGCTGGCCAAGAAGCTCAAGACCGAGGGGCTCAACGTCCTGGACTTGAAGGACGTCAACCGCGCCCTGTCCGAGCAGAACAAGCCCCTGGACCTCACGGTGGCCCGCAATCTGGCCGGAAAGCTGGGGGCGGAGTATGCTGTGTACGGCTCCCTGACCAAGATCGGCAACCGCGTGTCCCTGGACGTCAAGCTTCTTGACGTGCTGGGCATGCGCCGTCCGCAGTCGCTGTTCGTGGAGGGCACGGGCACCGATTCCCTTGAGGGGCTCACCGACCGCCTGGCCCGCGAACTCTCCGCCCAGGCCGCCGGCCGCGAGCAGGTGGCCGAGATCAAGGTGGAGGGCAACAAGCGCATCGAGGCCGAGGCCATCAAGGCCGTGATGCAGAGCAAGGTGGGCGGTCCCTACGCCCCCGTGCGCCTGGACGAAGACCTGCGCGCCATATGGAAGATGGGCTACTTTGACGACGTGCGCATGGATTCGGCCGACACGCCCCAGGGCAAGGTGGTGACGGTCATCGTCAAGGAAAAGCCCACCGTGCGCGAGGTGAACATCGTAGGCAACAAGGCCATCGACGAAAAGGACCTGCGCGACCAGATCGGCATCAAGCCCTTCGGCGTGTTCAAGCCCGAGGCCGTCAAGGAGGCCGAGGCCAAGATCATCAAGCTCTATCACGACAAGGGCTTCTACGACGCCAAGGTCACCAGCGAGATCATCACCACCCCCTCCGGCGACCCCGGGGTGAACTTCAAGATCGACGAAGGCAAGAAGGTCTTCATCAAGAGCATCACCTTCAGCGGCAACAAGTCCTTCAAGCCCTCTGAGATCATCGACCAGATGTCCACCACCCAGAAGGGTTGGTTCACCTGGATCACCGAGTCCAACGTCCTGGAACGCAGCAAGCTGGACCAGGACGTGGAGAAGATCACCGACTTCTACTACAACAACGGCTACATGACCGCCAGAGTCGGCGAGCCCACCGTCACCCGCGAGCCCGACGGCCTGGTGGTGCACTTCAACATCGAGGAAGGTCCCCGTTTCAAGATCTCCGACGTGGCGGTCACCGGAGAGATGCTTCTGCCCCAAAAAGACATGGTCGAATCGCTCAAGACCAAACCAGGCGCCTGGTTCAACCGCGACATCCTGCGCCAGGACATGACCAACCTCAACACCCTCTACGCCGACAAAGGCTACGCCTATGTGGATGTGCGCCCGCAGATCCAGCAAAACATGGACAAGCATACGGTCAGCGTGGCCTTCAACATCAAGAAGGGCGACAAGGTTTACTTCGAGCGCATCCTGATCACCGGCAACACCAACACGCGTGACAACGTCATCCGGCGCGAGCTGGGTGTGGCCGAGGGCGATCTGTTCTCGGGCACGGCGCTGCGCGACGGCAACATGCGTCTTAGGCGGCTCAACTTCTTCGAGGACATTCACATCAGCACCGCCAAGGGCAGCGCGCCCGACCGCATGGACCTCAAGATCGACGTAAAGGAAAAGCGCACCGGCCAGTTCAGCGTGGGCGCCGGTTACTCCACGGTGGACAAGTTCATGATTATGGGCCGCATCGGCGAGGCCAACCTCTTCGGCCGCGGCCAGCAGCTTGAACTCAAGGGCCAGATAGGCGGCACCTCCACGCGCTATACCTTGAGCTTCACCGAGCCCTGGCTTTTCGACCGCCCGGTGAGCGCCGGCGCTGACATCTACGATTGGCAGCGCGATTACTACACCTATTCCAAGGACGCCCTCGGCGGACGCATTCGCCTGGGCTGGCCCACCCCCTACCGGGCCGTCCGGCTGTACACCTACTACACCTACGAGGTGGCGGACATCTACAATATCCAGAGCAACGCCGCCCGCATCATCAGCGACCAGAAAGGCGAGCACACCACCAGTTCCGTGCGCGCCATCCTGCGCCGCGACACCCGCGACAACGCCTTCAATCCCACCCACGGCTCCGACAACAGCATCAGCACCGAGTATGCCGGCGATCCCATCGGCGGCACCAACGCCTTTATCAAGGTGATCGGCGACACCGGTTGGTACTTCCCCCTGTGGTGGGAGCACGTCTTCGTCATGCACGGACGCGTGGGCTGGCTTACCGGGCATGCCGGCGGCGACCTGCCCATCTACGAGAAGTTCTTCCTGGGCGGCATCAACACCTTGCGCGGTTTCGACTACCAGTCGGTCAGCCCGCGCGACCCGCTGACCAACGACCGCATCGGTGGCGAGCGCATGGCCCTGGCCAACATAGAGTACCGCTTCCCGCTCCTGCCCAAGGCCGGTCTGGTGGGCGTGTTCTTCTATGACACCGGTAACGTGTGGAGCCAGGAAGACGGCTATAAATGGAGCGATTTGCGCAAGAGCGTGGGCGGCGGCATACGCTGGTACTCGCCCATGGGTCCCCTGCGCCTGGAATACGGCTACGTGCTTGATCCCAAGCCGGACGACAGCGAGTCCAACTGGGAATTCACCATCGGCAGCATTTTCTAATCATCCGGGATGGCAATCCCGGGACTGATAGGGAGCGCACAGCATGCGGAAAGTTAGCAAGAGGCAATTCTTCTGTGGTGTCCTGACTTTGTTTATCATGGCCGCCTGGGCCTTGCCCTCCCTGGCCCTGGCGGAAGGCGGCGTGGCGGTGGTGAACCTGAAGCGCGCGGTGCTGGAATGCGCGGCGGGCAAGAAGGCCCAGGCCGAGCTTAACCGCAAGGCCGACCGTCTCAAGGCCGAACTGAAGAAGCTCAACGACGAGGTCCAGAACATGCGCAAGGACCTGGAGAATACCGCGGCCCTCTTGAAGCCCGAGGCCAAGCTGGCCAAGGAGCGCGACTTCGAGCGCAAGGTGCGGCTGTTAAACGACCGCAACCGCGACGCCGAGCAGGAGATGGGCGAGGCCCAGCGCGACATCCTGCTGCCGATCCAACGTCAGATGCTTAAAGTCATCGAGGACATGGGCATCAAGAACAACTACTCCGTCATCCTGGAAGCCAGCATGGCTCTCTACGCCCCCAAGAGCGCCGATATTACCAATCAGGCGATCGCGGCCTACGACAAGGCCCACCCGTAGGCCCGTCCGGAGATGCAGGCTAGCTTGAGTCAACTGGCCGCCCTTTTGGGCGGCCACCTGGAAGGCCCGGGCGAAAGGGTCATCAAGGGCATCAAGGGCATCGAGGATGCCGGCCCCGAGGACCTGGCCTTCCTGGCCAACCCCAAATACGCCAAGGCCCTGCCCAAATGCCGGGCGGGCGTGGTGCTGGTGCGTCCCAACCAGGAGGTGCCCGCGGGGCTGGCCGTGATCCGGGTTGACGATCCCTATCTGGCTTACGCCAAGATACTGACCGAGGCCACCCGACGACCCTATCAACCCTTAGGGGTGCATCCCCGGGCCATGGTGGAGCCTGACGCCAGCCTGGGCCGGGACGTCAGCGTGCACGCCCTGGCCTACGTGGGCCAGGGCGCCGTGCTGGGCGACAGGGTGGTGCTGCACCCCGGTGCCTACGTGGGGCCGGGGGCGCGCATCGGCGACGACAGCGTGCTGCACCCCGGCGTGGTGGTCTACCACGGCTGCATCATCGGCCGGCGCTGCATCATCCACGCCGGCACGGTCATCGGCTCCGAC
>JAKAGJ010000047.1 GCA_021815655.1 Deltaproteobacteria bacterium
CGGCTAGTCTGACTTGTAGCGTGCAATGTCGTACTTTTTGAGCAGGGCGTAGAGCCGCCCCCGGGAAAGCTGAGAGATACGGCAGGCTTCCTGGATGTTGCCCTGGCTGAGGGCCATGAGGTCCTGCAGGTAACGTCTCTCGGAGGCCGAAAGCATCTCTTCCCGAAATTGGCTCAAGGGGGCCAGGACCTTGCTGGTCAGGGCGGCGGGGGAGGCGGGGCCTTGGGTCTGGGGGGCCTCCCGGCGCAGGGAGGCCTTGGCCAGTTCCACCCGCAGGAAGGTGGGCAGGTGATAGGGAAAGAGAATGGGCTCGCTCAGGGCCGAGGCCACCGTGCGCTCCAGGACGTTGACCATCTCGCGCACATTGCCCGGCCAGGGATAGGCCTGCAAGGCCTCCAGGAAATCGGGCGAAAAGCCCTTGGGGCGGATCTTGTAGCGCTGGCACAGACGCCCCAGGTGGTGGGTCAGCAGGTCGCCCATGTCCTCCAGGCGGGTGCGCAGGGGCGGCAGATCGATGTGAAAGGAACGCAGGCGGAAAAAGAGGTCCTGGCGGAAGCGCTGCTCAGCCACCATCTGTTCCAGGTCGCGGTTGGTGGCGGCAATGAGCCTGAAATCGCTGGTCACCTCGCTGTCGCTGCCCACGGGGCGGAAACGGCGCTCCTGGACGACCCGCAGAAAGGATTTTTGCAGGGTGGGCGGCAGCTCCCCCACCTCGTCCAAGAAAAGGGTGCCGCCGTTGGCCTGCTCCACCAGGCCCCGCTGGGCGCGGTCGGCGCCGGTGAAGGAGCCGCGCACATGGCCGAAGAGCAGGCTCTCCACCAGATTGTCCGGCAGGGCCGTGCAGTCCACCACCACGAAGCTCTTGTCGGCCCGCAGGCTGTTGCGGTGGATGCCCCAGGCGAAAAGTTCCTTGCCGGTGCCGGTCTCGCCGGTTATCAGCACGTTGGCGTCGGCGCCGGCGGCCTGGGCCATGATGTCCAGACAACCCAACATGGGGGGGCTGTCGCCGATGATGTCCTCGCGCTTGAGCAGCTTGGGGGCGGCGCGCGCCTCGCGCTCCTTGCGGTAGTCCAGGGCGCGCATCAGGGGCAGGGTCATCTTCTCTAGGGAGGCCGGTTTCTCGATATAGTCCCAGGCGCCGTTCTTGATGGCCAGCTCGGCGCCGTCGGGGTCGCCCATGCCGGTCATGATAATCACTTCGGGCCGGGCGGCGCTGGCCCGGATTTCGGGCAGGCGCTCCAGGCCGTTGCCGTCGGGCAGGCGCACATCCAGGAAAATCACGTCAAAGAGACGCTCCTGGACCAATTGCAAGCCGTCGGCCAGAGTCTGGACCTCCACGGCATGGTGCCCCAAGCGCTCCACCATGCGCGCCAGCAAACGACAAATCAGGGGATCGTCATCAATGATTAATATATTGGCCATACGAAGTTATTGTGATTTATAAGACGCCGGATATCAAGACCTTTCTTAGCCGAGCCCCCATGATGGCAACAGGGGCCGCCGCCGGGTGGCCCATCCTGGGCCTCTGGAGTGTCTTTTTACTCGCTTGGCGGGTCCTGCCCAGTATGATAGTAAGCAAAAATCGCCAGACGCCCGGCCCAAGCCCCCTTCTGGGGCCGGCGAGCGGGCCCGGCGCGGCCATTCCACATTCATACCCCTGACCCCGGTGGGCCGCGTCCCGGGACCACTGGAGAAACGGCCATGCCCATGTTACCGAGGATGCTCCTGACAACCCTGGCGCTGCTCTTGACCCTGGGCGCCGGCTGCAGCGGCGAAGCGGAAAAATCGGCTCCCGCCGCGGCGGAGTTGGACCCCTGCTCCCTGGTCACCCTCGCCGAGGCCGAGGCCGCCCTGGGTCAGGCGGTGCAGCCGCCCGAGACCCGCAAAACCAACAACCCCCTGGGCCAGGCCATCTGCTTTTACGCCACCGCCGGCGAGCACAAGCTGCGCTTCGTGCAACTGTCCCTGGTGCGCACCCAGGGCATGACCGCCCAGATGCGCCAGCAGGGCTACACCGCCGCCCGGCTCTTCCAGGACACCAAGGCCCTGGTGGAAAACCCCCAGGAGGTGGCGGGGCTGGGGCAGGCCGCCTTCTTCGGCGGCAGCGGGCTCAAGGCCGGGGCCGGCCTGCATGTGCTCCAGGGGGACGCCTACCTCACGATAACCGTGGCCGGCAGCGACGGCGAGCACGACCTGGCCCAGGCCAAGCTCCTGGCGGCCAAGGCCCTGTCGCGGCTCAAATAGGCTTGGGCTCCAAAATCCTGGCCAAACCGTTCAGGTTTCCATTAGGATGACCTAGATATTTTCTCTCCAGCCCGGAGACTGGCGTGCTGCCCCCCTTCGTGCCAGCCTATAGCGTAGGCCCGCTCATCGGCTTGGTGGCCAACGGCCTTCTGGCCTTGCTGTGTCTGGTGATCCTGCTCACCTACCGAAGCTATCGCCCGCTCAAGTTCCTGCTGTTGTTTTACATTACCCTTAGTGCCTACTTCCTGGGCTTCACGGTATACGGCTACCAGCTTTCGCAACGCTCCATCATAGAGTGGTACCGCCTGATGCTGGTGGCCTTGTGTTTCGCGCCCGTGGCCTGGATATGGTTTGCCTGCGCCCTGCAGGACATCCGCCCCGGTCCCTGGGCCTGGGGATGCCTGGCCCTATCGCTGGCCATGGCGGCGGTGCTGTTGGCGGTGGAGCACCCCCTGGTGCTGGGCCCGCCCCTGGTCTGGCAGAACCACGCCGGCGCCTGGCACCCCAACGCCAGGATATTTCGCCCCCTGATCTACAGCTTTGACCTGGCGGTGGTACTTACCACCATTGTGCTTTTCTGGTTTCGCTGGTGGCGGGGGCCGGGCAAGCCGGCCTATGTGCGCGCCATGCTGGCCGGGCTCTCGCTGTGGTTTTTCGGCGGGCTGCATGACGCGGCCTACGCCCTGCACCTGCCCACGCCCTTTGGAAATCCCATCATGTGGCTGGGCTCCATCTGGCTCTCCCTGTGCCTGGCACTGGCCATGGCCTTCCACATGCGCGACCTGGACGAGGCGGTAAAGACCTCGGAGGCCAAGTTCTCCAAGGCCTTTACCTTGAACCCCGACGGGCTCATCATCTCCAGCCTGGCCGAGGGGCGCCTGCTGGAGGCCAACGACGCCTTTCTGCGCAACACCGGCCACGAGCGTCAGGAGGTGATCGGCAAGACCTCCATGGAGATAGGCCTGTGGCCCGATCCCCAGGAACGCGGCCGCATCGCCCAGTCCCTGGTCAACCATGGCTTTTTGCATAACCAGGAGGGCCTGCTGCGCACCAATAGCGGCGAGGTGCGCGACATCATGTGGTCAGCCGAGGTGATCCAGGTGGGCGGCGAGCCCTGCGTCCTGGCCGTGGTGCGCGACATCAGCGAGCGCAAGCGGGCCGAGGCCGAGCTGGACAATTACCGCCACCACCTGGAGGACCTGGTGGGCGCGCGCACCGCCGAGTTGAGCCAGGCCAATCGCGAGTTGCAGCATGAGATCGCCGAGCGCCGCCGCACCGAGGACGCCCTGCGCCAGAGCCGCTCCGATTTGCAGGCCATCTTCGACTCCCTGCAGGATTTTCTCTACGTGCTGGACGACCAGGGGCGCATCGTGGCCGTCAACCCGCCGGTAAGCGAGCGCCTGGGCTACGGCCAGGAGGAGCTGTTGGGGCGCGAGGCGACGATTTTGCATCCGCCGGAGCGGCGCGAGGAGGCGGCCAACGTGGTGGCCAGCATCATCGTCGGCGACTGCGACCGCAGCCACCTGCCGCTCATGGCCAAGGACGGCACCCTGGTGCCGGTGGAGACGCGCATCACCCGGGGGCGCTGGGGTGACCGCCGGGTATTCTTCGGCATCAGCCGCGACATCAGCGAACGTCAACGCGCCCAGGAGGTCCTGCGCCAGTTGGCCGCCGGCGTGGCCCACAACTTCAACAACCTGCTGGCCGCCATCCTGGGCAACGCCCAAGCCGCCGAGGCCGAACTGCGCGGCCTGGGTCAGGAGCGCGGGCGCCTGGGCCAGATGCTGGACAACGTGGTGCACGGGGCCATCTCCGGCCGGAGCCTGATCCAGCGTCTGGCCGCCTACGTGGGTGGCCGCCGGCCGGTCAGCCACGGCCACGATTCGGTGGACGTGTCAGAGGTGGCCGCGGCCACGGTCAAGATCGCCCAAGCGGCCTGGCGGCCCATGGCCCTGGCCCGGGTGGAGTTCCTCACCGACCTGCGCCCCGGGCTGTGGGTGGGCGTGCAGCGCGACGAGTTGATGGAGGTCTGCCTAAACCTCCTGCGCAACGCCCTGGAGGCCATGCCCCAGGGTGGCCGGCTGACCGTGGGCGCGGCCAAGGAGGGCGACCAGGCGGTGATGCGCTTCAGCGACACCGGCCTGGGCATGAGCCCCGAGACGGCCAGCCGCCTGTTCGAGCCCTTCTTCAGCACCAAGGGCGTGGCCGGCCAGGGCCTGGGCCTGGCCTCCAGCCGGGGCATCGTGCGGGCCTACGGCGGCGACATCAGCGTGCAGAGCCAGCCCGGCCAGGGCACCACCTTCATCGTCAGCCTGCCGCTCAGCCAGCCCTCGGCCCGGCCGGCCGCCGCCCCCATTACCTTGCGGGCCGTGGCCGGGGCGAGGGTGCTGATGGTGGAGGACGAGGCCCTGGTGGCCATGGGCGGGCGCGCCATCCTGGAGGAGGCGGGCTACCAGGTGCGGCTGGCCGGCAACGTGGCCGAGGCTCTGGAGGCCCTGTCCAGCTACAGGCCCCAGTTGGTGCTCTGCGACCTGGGGCTGCCCGACGGCAGCGGCTGGGACGTGGCCGCCGGCCTGGCCCGGGAGCGGCAGGCCGCCGAGGCTTTGTCCATCCCCTTCATCCTGGTCACCGGCTGGACCACCGACCCCAGCCTCAGCGAGCCGCCGGCCGGCGTGCCCCCGGCCCAGGCGGTGCTGCACAAGCCCGTGGACCGATCGCTGCTCCTGTTCACCGTGGCCCGGGCCCTGACCCCCTAGCTGAACTGAAAGCCCTGGGCCTGCGCCACGGCGGGAAGCGGGTGGCCCGCCGAAAAGCGCGGGCCGATTAGGCCCGGCTTTTCGCCAAATTGGTCGAATTAACTTCGGCCAATTTGGGCTGAAAAAACCACGGACGGACTTTTTCAACACCCTGTTAGGGGTTCATGGCCAGGGATTCGGCCCGCTGAGCCAGGAACTGGGCGTACCCGCGTTCCAGATGGAGGGTGGAAAACAGATAAACTGCTCCGGTCGATGTTGGGGTAAAGGAGATGTCCTGGTATTGGGGGTCCGCCGCCATGATCCCCAGGGTATGCTCAATCTCTGCCGGGGTCAGGTCGAAAGGAGGCGCCTCAAAAAGTTCCACGGGCACGGGGCGGGGGTAGTCGCGAGAGTTGGCCCGAATCTCCTCGGCCATGAGCAGAAGGGGAGAGCCTTTGCGGTCCAATATCCGCGCGTAGGTCAGGCTGAGCAAGTCAGGGGAGTGGTAGACCCTCTGGCCCGACAGGCCCTCGAAAGAGGCCAACCATGGGTGCCCCGCCAGGATGCCGGCCAGGGCCGCGGCGGCCTCTTCCTCGGTCGGCGTCCGCCGGGCGCCATCTGAATCGCCTCCGCCCTCCGCCGGGTGGAAAAGGCCTTCCGCGACCAGCGCTTGGAAAACGTCATCCTCTGTCGTCAGCCGCCCCTCCCGGCTGGCCTGGAGCACCACCTCCACCGCGGCCTGGGTGAGCCGGGCCTTGTCCTCGCCAGTCATGCCGCGTCTCCGGGCAGGAGCTTACGGGCCTTCAGGGACTGGCCCACCTCCGTAAGCCCCAGCCGGGAATAGGTCTCCTGGGTGGGCGCGCCCGTGGTCGTGTCCCAGCCCATGACCTTGTAGAACATGTCCATGGCCTTGGCCATGTCGGCCCGGTCCATGCGGATGGTGCCCTTACTGAAGGGCGAGGCGCCGGAAGGGTCCTCGAACACCCAATCCGGGACCCGGTCATGCTGTAGGCGCATGTCCAACTGCCCCATGTCTCGGATGGTCAGGGCCCGGTGCAGGGTGAAGATTCGCTCCCCGATGCGGTCCAGCCCCTCGCGGTCAATCTTCCGGCCCGTGGCCAGGCTGTAGAACCTCGACTCCAGGCTGTCGTCGCCAGAATAGCCGCGCGACTTGAGGGGGGAGGCCACCCATGGCCCCATCCAGTTGCACAACCCCAGGCTGTCGTGAAGTTCCTTGCGCACCAGAGACCATCTGGCCCGCCTGGCCTTGTGCGGGTTCATGGGGGTGTAATCCCCGACCCCATCCACGGAGTCCGGAGAACCCCAGATCTCGGCGGCCAGCCTCTTCTGCACGTTCAGCGGCAGCCCGTTGCGCACGAAGTTGGTATGGGAATGGCACTGGGCGTCGCGATTGTACTGGGTGTTGATGATGACCCCGCACTGGCCGTCGTCCTCATTGGCGTGGTGCTTGGGGTGCCCCATTTTCCAGTAGAGCGTGTCGTGGCCCTGGGTCCAGGTTTCCTCGGGGATGGACCACTGGCTGAACAGCCCGGATGTGCCCTGGCTGAGCACCTGGCCCAACTCTCCCCGACGCTGTCCGATGCGCGGCAAGATGTCGAAAAGGAACGCCGGGTCGCCAGCCACATATTTGTCCCAGGGGATGGAGGCGTACTCAGCCGAGCCGAGTTTGGCCTTGAGCAGCCCGTCGTAGAAAAGCTTCTGAAGGTCGCGCTGCAGTTGGCCGTAATTGCACCAGAGGCCCAGGTCGTCGGCCAGGTGCATGCCCACCATGCAGGCCTCCAGCGCGGCCTGGCCCTTCATGCCGCCGGGGAGCTTCTTGAAAAACCCCCGGCCGAACATGAGCCCGACGCAGGTGTTCTGGGCTATTTCTCGTATGCCGTACTTGGCGGCCACCGCGGGCACCTTGAGGATGGTGTGGCAGCGGATGGGGCAGGCGGTGCAGCCGTTGCCGCGCACGGTGTGCTGCCAGGCGCCATCGCCCAGGAAAAACGCGGCGCTGTTGGTCCGGTAGGCGATGCGGTTCAGATCGTAAATGTTGCCGGTGATCTCAATGGGCGGCTGTGCCGCGCCCCAGCGCCGGCCCGGTTCGCCCACCCAGCGGGAGCCGGGATTGTAGTACTCGGACTGAGGGGTGGGGAAGCTGGGCACCACATGCTGGTTGTTCCCGCCCAGGATGGACAGGTGAAACTTGATGAGCTTTTCCCACTCGCCCTTGTCACCAGCGATGCGCACCGCGCCCCCGCCCTGCACTCCCACGGCCTTGAGGTTCTTGGAGCCCATGACGCCGCCCACGCCGCCCGCGGAATGGGACAGGGAATTGGCCACGATGGCCATGGGCGCCAGTTTCTCGCCGGCCTGGCCGATGGCCGCCACCACGCAGCTGGCGCCCATCTCCTGGCTGATCTCCAGGCTGGTCCGTCGGATGCCCGCGCCCCACAGATGCGCCGCGTCGCGCAATTGAACCTGCGCGTCGCGGATGAACAGCCAGACTGGTTTTTCGGCCCGGCCCTCTATGATGAGCGCGTCATAGCCCGCGTACTTGAGTTTGGCCGCGAACTGGCCGCCCATGTGCCCGGAGGCCACCAGCGGTTTGGGCCAGCAGGTGGGAAAGATGGTGGTCACGGCGGTGCGGCCGTTGCAGGGCACGCCCGTGCCAGCCAGGGCGCCGGTGGCGAAGACCAGCTTGTTGGCGGCATCGAAGGGGCCGGTGCCGCTGGGCACCTCCTCCCAGAGAACCTGGTAGCCCAGGCCCGTGCCCCCGAGAAAGTCCCCGTAGCGCTCAATGGTGTCCTGGGTGCTTATCTTGCCCGTGGATAGATCCACGCGCAACACCTTGCCGGCAAATCCACCAGGGCTGGCGGCCATGTCTTGCTCCATGCGACAGAGGCTAGGAGCCTGTCGGAGTAATACGCAGACAGACTCCTAGGCGGGCCATGGACGGCCCGCCCGAAATTGCGCCAAATAAAAATTTGGCGCAATTTCGGAAGCTTGTCAAAATTTACTTTTGACAAGCGCTAAGAGGAGAAAGCCATGATGGCTTTCTCCGACAGACCCCTAACGGGCGGCGGGCGCCTTTTGCGCCGGGGTGTGGCACTCCAGGCAGGTCTTGGCCTTGTCCGCCGAAAGCGCGGACAGCGTTGCCCCGCCCGTGCGACCCTCGCGGGTGATGTCGCGCCAGGGCACAAAGCGCAGGGCTCCGGCCGGGCAGGCCTCCACGCACTTTGGCTGACCGTGGCAGAGGAAGCATTTGGAGGCCTTCTGGCGCTCTTCGTCAAAAGTAATCATGCCCCAGGGGCAGGCCTTCTGGCACATGCGGCAGCCCACGCAAGTCTCGGCGTCCACCACCCTGGCCCCGGTCTTGGGGTCGGCCTGGATGGCGTCTTGGGCGCAGGCCATCTCGCAGGGAACGGGGTGCGGGCACTGGCGGCACACGCCCTGGACCACCAGGCCGTTGCCCCAGGTCCCCTGCATGGCCGGTCCCCCGGTGGGCCCCTCGAGCCCGAAGTTCAGTGCCCGGTCAATCCTGATGCGGGCTTGGGAGGGCTGGGCGCGACCATCGTTGAACTCCATGCAAGCCAGTTCACAGCGCTGGCAGCCCACGCAACGGGAGGGGTCGGCCAGGATCATGCCCTTGGCGTTGTCCAGGATCACCAGAGAAGCATCCGCCCCCAGGGCTTCGCGCAGCCCCAAAACCGTGAGGCTGGACACGGCGCAGGCCGAAAGCAGGAGGAAGCCGCGCCTGGAAAGGGTGGCATCCATACCCGCGGCCCTGGCGGCAAGTTTTATTAGTTCTGGATACTTTTCAAGGTTCATGTGGGATTTTTGCACTCCAGCCACGGGGACTGCCAAAAACAACATAATGCAATATAACAAAACTTACCATCAAGAGCGTCATCGCAGATAGATAGCGCCGCACGGGGCGACTTGCCCCACGCGGCATCGGCTTGGCACAGACGCGGTTTTGCCAAGCCACCAAAATTGCAAGCCTAAAAAGGCTCGCAAATTGACGGGCCGTCCATGGCGCGCTTCGGCCGCTGCCTGGCCAAGGTCGTGTTTTACAGATTGCCGCCTGTTATTGCAGGTAATATTATGCGTGGCCGTGCGGAGCCCTCAGATTATGCGGCTGACGCTCGCCGCTCACCCCGGGCCTGAAATCTA
>JAKAGJ010000048.1 GCA_021815655.1 Deltaproteobacteria bacterium
GTGAGCAGGTTTTTCTCGGTCTGGGTGCCTTTCAGGCTGGCCATGTCTGATGAGTCCTCTCCGGTTTGGCGGGGTGGTTCCGGCCCCTGGGGGCCAGTTGAGCGTCTGGAGCCAGAGGTGGCCTGGGCAATGCGTCCTGGCCTAGGATTTGGCGGCCTCCTGGCCGGCGGCGGTGAGGCCGTACTTGCAGCGCACGGGGCTGTCCACCAGCCCCAGGCTCTTAAGGCCCTTGATGGCGTCGCTGACCACCTTGCCGTCCAGGCCGGCGGCCTGGGCTATCTGCTTGGGGGCCTGGGGCGCGGCGGCCCGAGCCAGGGCCTTGAGCACCTGGAACCCCTCCGGGGCCAGGGAGTCGGTGTCCTTAGCGGTCATGCCGTTACCTCTCCATCACCAAAATTATAGCACCTGGAGGTTGGCGTAGGAGCCTTAGGCGTGGGCCTGGGCCTGGCGGCAGGCCGGGCAGTGGCCCACGAACTCCAGACGGTGCCCCAGCACCTCGAAATCGCTATGCTGGCTGATGGTCTGTTCCAGCCCCTCCAGAAGACCCATCTCCACGTCGGCCACCCGGCCGCAGTCCAGGCAACGCACGTGGTAGTGGTTGTCCACGGTGCCGTCGAAGCGCATCTCCAGCCCGGCCACGTCCAGCTTGAGCACCACCCCCGAGCGCGACAGAATCTCCAGATTGCGGTACACCGTGCCCAGGCTGATGCGCGGCAGGCGTTGGCGCACTATCTGGCACAACTCGCCGGCCGTGGGGTGGCTCTTGAGCTTGCGCAACTCTTCCAGGATCACCTGGCGCTGGGTAGTCATCCTAAGTTTGGGTGAGGTTTGCACCTTGCCCTCCATTCAGTAATAATTACTAAACCTAATTTAGCCATCAGATTGGCCCCTGTCAATCCTGGGGACCCAAAATATAAGTTTTGGCCTAGGGCAAACCTTGCCCCCCGTGGCAGCCGCTCAGGCGGTCTTGTCTTTGCACTGACGGCATAACACCATAAACCAGCAGGCTGATATGTTCAAGAGCCTAGCCGGCCTGAATTCAGGCCGCACGGGTATTGCGCCACGGCGGGCCAGGGCTATACTGCCATTTTGAGCCCCCGCCAACCCCTGGAGGACCCCATGCCGCCCAGACAGTCCCTGCCGCCAGCCGTGGTCCTGCTCTCGGGCGGGCTGGATTCCAGCACCCTGCTGGCCATGGCCCGCGAGGAAGGGTTCGCCTGCCATGCCTTGAGTTTCCGCTACGGGCAGCGGCATCTGGTGGAGTTGGAGGCCGCTCGCCGGGTGGCCCTGGCCCTGGGCGTGGCGCGGCACCTGGTTATGGACCTGGACCTGCGCCTCATCGGCGGCTCGGCGCTGACCAGCGACCTGGCGGTGCCCAAGGACCGCCCGGCCGAGGAGATGGCCCATGGGGTGCCGGTGACCTACGTGCCGGCCCGCAACACCCTGTTTCTCTCCCTGGCCCTGGCCTGGGCCGAAACCCTGGACTGCACGGACATCTTCATAGGGGTCAACGCCCTGGACTATTCCGGCTACCCCGACTGCCGACCGGCCTTCATCGCCGCCTTTCAGGAGGTGGCCAACCTGGGCACCCGCCTGGGTGCCGAACTGGGACGGCGTTTCGTCATCCATACCCCGCTGATAAACCTGACCAAGGCCCAGATCATCGCCCAAGGGTTGCGCCTGGGGCTGGACTATGGCCTCACCCACTCCTGCTACGACCCCAGCCCCCAGGGCCTGGCCTGCGGCCGCTGCGACTCCTGCCAATTGCGTTTGCGGGGCTTCGCCCAGGCCGGGGTGGCCGATCCCCTACCTTACGCAGTCTGATTTCTTGCGGCGCTTGCGCCAGGCGCGCCCCAGCATCAGCAAGACCCACAGGCCCACGGCCCCGCCCAGCAGTTGCAGGGAATACTTGTGCATGTCGCCGATGTAACGCTCCACGGCACGCCCAAAGAGAAAGCCCGCCCCAGCCCCGGCTACGGCCCAGACCAGGGCGCCGATGGCGTTCAGGGTGGCGAAACGGGCCAGGGGAACGTTGCCCATGGCCAGCACGAAGGGGGTGGGGTTGCGCAGGCCCCAGAAAAAACGGAAGCTGAGCATCCACAGGTCCAGATAGCGCGTCATCTTCTGGCGTATCTTCTCTATCTTTTCTTCCCAGCCCGGGAAGCGGCAGATGATGCGCCGGCCCCAGCGGCGGCCGATGAAAAAGGCCGTCTGATCGCCCAGGAGACTGCCACCGAAGGCGCTGGCCATCACCCAGGGCAGCTCCAATAGCCCCTGCTGGGCCGCCAGCCCGCCCAGCACCAGGATGGTCTCGCCCTCCAGGAAGGTCCCCACGAACAAGGCCCAGTAGCCGTACTCGCTCACAAGCCCTTGCAGGTCGATCATCAATTGCTTCCTTGGCCAGGCGCCGCCGCCGGCGGGGTGGTCCAGCCGGGCTGGCGGCTTGCCCTGGGGCCAGGGCGGGCTGCCAGCCCGGCGGCAACTAGCTTAGCGCGGGATGGTGGCCGCGGGCGCGGGCACAGCCGGCGTGGCTGGCGGCAGCGGCGCGGAAGGCGCGAATTCCTCGGCCGGTTCGCTGGCGGAGGCATCCCCCGCCGCGCTGGCGGCCGGGACCTCCAGGCGCTGGAATGCGTCGCCTCGCACCGTGAACAGGGGCAAGGGCTTCCTCACCCGGCGGTCGGGACCCATGCTCAACTCCCCGCAGGCCCCCTGCACACCCTTGATCTCGGCCAGGGCCTCGCGCATGGCCTGGCGGGTACGCGGCGGCTGCGGCCCCTGCAGGATGCGGCGCAGGAGCAAGGCGCTGTCGTAACCGTGGGCGTCAATGACGTTGGGCTCCCGGGACATGGCTTTCTGGAACTCGGTCACGAAGGCGGCCACCTGGGACGCGGGGTTTTTTGCGTCAAAGGCATCGGGGATGATGGCGTTTTGCAGCAGGCGCCCGCCGGCCTCCAACAGCTTGGGATTATGCCACAGGCTGGTGCCCAACAGCGTCAGGCCGGTCACGCCGTTGTAGGCCAACTGGGGCAGGATCAGCCCCACCCGCTCCACGTTGTCGGGAATGAACAGGGCCTCGATATCGCTGCTGGGCTGGGGTCCCTCCAGGCGCGCCCCCTTGAAGCCGCTGGGGGCCAGTTGGGCCACCTGGCGGATATCGGCCGAGAAGTCGGTCTGGTTGGGGTCGTAGAAAACGGTGCGCACCACCTGGCCGCCCCGGGCCAGCACCCCGGCGTCGAAGTGCTTGGCAAAGCCCTGGCCGTAGGCCGTGCGCGGGGCCAGCACCGCCAGGCGTTTCAGCCCCCGGCGGTCCATGGCCTCGTCCAGGAGGGCGTTGACCTGGTCGGCGGGGGTGAAGAAATTCTGAAAAACGTAGTCGCCGGCCTTGGTAAGTCCCTCCACCGGACTGGGGGAGATGAGCGGCACTTGCAGTGCCTGGGCCTGCCGGGCGGCGGCCAGGGCCGAGGCGCTGTCCAGGGGACCGATCACGGCCATCACCTTGCGCTGACCGGCCAGGCGGGTCAGGGCCTCCACGGCCTGCTTGGGATCGTTGCCGCTGTCCTCGATGAACAGGGTGGAGGGATGCTCGGCGCCGCTGAAGACGCCCAGACCCAGTTCCACGGCCGCCAGCACGTTGCGGCCGTGGGTCTCGTAGGGTCCGCTCAGGGGCAGGATCACTCCCACGGCGCTGGCCTCCACCTGCCGGGCCTGGCCCAACTCCTGGGTCAGCTCTTGCACCTGGGGCAGGAAGGGCTGAGCCGCCGGCTGTTGGCGCAGGCTGTTCAGGTCGGCCTCGGCCTGCTCCATCCTGCCCTCGCGCAGGCGGGCCTGGGCCAGGGCCAGAGTCAGCCCGGCCCGCAGGGTGGGGTCGTTGGTCTGGGAGAGCAGGGGCTCCACCTCGCGGCTGGAGGCCCGCCCCGCCACCTGGGCCAGGTGCCCGGCCAAGGCCACCAGCTCCTGGGGCGGGGTGTCCGGCGCCAGGCGCAGCAGATTCACCGCCGCCGCCGCGTACTGGCCCTGGGCCTGGAGCACCTCGGCCAAAAGCCCCAAGGCCTGGCGCCGCTCCGGGGGCTTGAGGATCAGGGGCGGGCTGGACAGGAGCGAACGCAGGCGCGCCGTGGCCGCGGGCAGTTGGTTGAGGTCGCGTTCCAGGCGGGCGGCCAAAAGTCCCGCCTCCAGTTGCACCGGCGGCAGGGGCCCCTGGGCAAGAAGCTCCTTGAGCTGACCCAAGGCCAGGGCGTTCTCGCCCTCGCCGGCCAGGGCCTTGGCCAGGCCCAGGCGGGCCTCACCCACCTGGGCCGGCGTCGACCGCATCTTGAGCGCCGCCCGGAAGGCATCGGCCGCCTCGGAGTTCTGTCCCTTGGCCAGGCGCTCCTGCCCCAGGCGCAGCACGGCCTGGGTCTCGTCGGTGGCCGTGGGCCGGGGCAGCATGGGCGGCGGGGCCAGGGGCTCCTTGACGCAGCCCGAAAGCATGAGCAGGATGGCGGCCAGGACGGCCGCCATCCAGGTAAGCCGGTTGCTTCTCAATTACTTTTTCACTTCCTCGAAGTCGGCGTCCACCACGTCGTCGCCGCCCTTGGGCTTGCCCGCCTGCGGCTGCTCCTGGGCGCCGGCCTGCTGCTGCTGGGTGCTGGCGCTGTACAGGGCCTCGGCCATCTTGTGGCTCACGGTGGTCAACTCGGCCACGGCCTGGTCGATGGCGGCCTTGTCCTCGCCCTCCAGGGCCTTTCTGACCGCCGCCACCTTGGCCTCCACATCGGCCTTCAAGGTGGCATCTACCTTGTCGCCCATCTCCTTGAGGTTCTTCTCCACCGAGTAGCTCAGGCTGTCGGCCTGGTTGCGCGTCTCCACCAGCTCGCGCTTCTTCTTGTCGTCGGCGGAGTGCATCTCCGCATCCTTGATGAGTTGCTGAATCTCGGCCTCGGACAAGCCGCTGCTGGCCGTGATCTGGATGGACTGCTCCTTGCCGGTGCCCAGGTCCTTGGCGCTGACGTGCACGATGCCGTTGGCGTCGATGTCAAAGGTGACTTCCACCTGGGGCACGCCCCGGGGGGCCGGCGGGATGCCCACCAGCTCGAAGCGCCCCAGGGTCTTGTTGTTGCCGGCCATCTCGCGCTCGCCCTGTAGCACGTGGATGGAGACCGCCGGCTGGTTGTCGGCGGCGGTGCTGAATATCTGGCTCTTGCGCGTGGGGATGGTGGTGTTCTTCTCGATCAGCTTGGTCATCACCCCGCCCAGGGTTTCGATGCCCAGGCTCAAGGGCGTGACGTCCAAGAGGAGCACGTCCTTCACGTCGCCGCCCAGCACACCGCCCTGGATGGCCGCGCCGATGGCCACCACCTCGTCGGGATTGACGCCCCGATGCGGCTCCTTGTTGAAAAGCTCCTTGACCTTCTGCTGCACCCGAGGCATGCGGGTCATGCCGCCCACCAGGATCACCTCATCCACCTCGCTGGGGGTGAGTCCGGCGTCCTTGAGGGCCATGCGGCAGGGGCCGTCCAGGCGGGTGATGAGCTCGTCCACCAGGGCCTCCAGCTTGGCCCGGGTCAGCTTGACGTTGAGGTGCTTGGGGCCGGACTGGTCGGCGGTGATGAAGGGCAGGTTGATGTCGGTTTCCATGGAGGTGGAAAGCTCCATCTTGGCCTTTTCCGCCGCCTCCTTGAGCCGTTGCAGGGCCATCTTGTCGCCACGCAGGTCGATGCCCTGGTCCTTTTTGAACTCGTCGGCCAGCCAGTCGATGACCTTGAGGTCAAAGTCCTCGCCGCCTAGGTGGGTGTCGCCGTTGGTGGATTTCACCTCGAAGACGCCGTCGCCCAGCTCCAGGATGGAGATGTCGAAGGTGCCGCCGCCCAGGTCGAAGACGGCGATCTTCTCGTCCTTCTTTTTGTCCAGGCCGTAGGCCAGGGCCGCCGCCGTGGGCTCGTTGATGATGCGCAGCACGTTCAGGCCAGCGATCTTGCCGGCGTCCTTGGTGGCCTGGCGCTGGGAATCGTTGAAGTAGGCCGGCACGGTAATCACCGCGTCGGCGATCTTTTCGCCCAGGTAGTCCTCGGCCGTCTGCTTCATCTTGACCAGCACCATGGAGGAAATCTCGGCCGGCGAGTAGTCCTTGCCTTGGATGTTGATGTGGGCGTCGCCGTTACTGGCCTGAACCACCTTGTAGGGCAGTATCTTGAGGTCGTCCTGCACTTCCTTGGCCGAGTATTTGCGCCCGATCAGGCGCTTGACCGCGAAAACCGTGTGCGTGGGATTGGTGATGGCCTGGCGTTTGGCCACCTGCCCCACCAGGCGCTCGCCGCTGTCGGTGATGGCCACCACGCTGGGGGTGGTGCGGACGCCTTCCTGGTTGGTCAGCACCTTGGGCTCGCCGCCCTCCATGATGGCCACGCAGGAGTTGGTGGTCCCCAGGTCGATTCCGATGATTTTGCCCATTGCTTAAGTGCCTCCCCAAATGCAGGTGGGCCGGTGGCGCGGCTCGGCGCCCCCGGCTCTTAATTGATTGTGATTTTTATCTCGGCGCCCTCATCGTCGCTGGGCGCCGGTTTCTTGCTCACCACCACCATGGCCGGCCTTAGGAGCCGTCCCTGAAACACATAGCCCTTTTGCAGCTCCATCAGCACGGTGTTCTCGTCCTGGGCCGGGTCCTCCTGCTGCATCATGGCTTCGTGGAACTCGGGGTTGAAAGGCTGGCCCAGGGCCTCGATCTTCTCCAGGCCGTGGCGCTCCAGCACCTTAAGGAACTCCTGGCTGGTGAGCGAGACGCCCTCGGCCAGGGAGCCCTGGTTGCCCGGCTCGTCGGCGTGCCCCAGGGCGCGCTCCAGGTTATCCAGCACCGGCAGGAGGTCTTTGACAATGCCCTCGTTGGCCCGGCGCAGGAAATCGGCCTTGTCGCGCTCCAGGCGCTTCTTGAAGTTGTCGGTTTCGGCGGCCAGGCGCAGCACCCGGTCTTTCAACTCGTCCCGCTCGGCGGCCAGCGCGGCCAGGGCCTCCTCGGCGCCGGCGGCCGGGGACTGGGCCGTGGTCTCGGCGGCGGCCTCGGGGACCGGCGGTTTCTGGGCAGGCTTGGGCTCCGCCTGCTTTTCCTGCTTGACCAACTTGTCCTCCTGGCTAAGGGGCCCTAGTCGCGTGACCCCAGGATGCGGCTGACCAACTGGGCGGTGTAATCCACTATGGGTATCACCTTGGAATAATCCATGCGCGTGGGGCCGATCACCCCCAGGGCCCCCAGCGGCGTGTTCTGGTCGCCATAGGCGGCGGTGACGGCGGTTAGCCCCTCCAGGCCGGCCAGTTCGCTCTCGGCGCCGATGAACAACTGCACCCCCGGCGCGGCCAGGGATTTCTCCAAGAGCCGCAGCAGGGTGGACTTTTCTTCAAAGGCGCGGAAAATCAGCCGCAACCTGGCCACGTCCGCGAACTCGGGGGCACCCATGAGATTGGTCCGCCCCTCCACGAAGACGTCTCCCGGCCCGCCTCCCGGCAGGGCCTTCTGCCCCAGGCGCAGGGCCCGGCTCAACACCCGGTCGAAGCGCACCTTCTCCCGCGCCATCTCCCTGGCCACCCGCTCCTTTACCTCACTCAAGTTAAGGTCGGCCAGGAGATCATTCAAGTACCGGGTGAATTTATCCAGATCGTCTTGGGTAAGGTCTTCCTCGGCCTCGATAATTCGGTTCTGGACCCCGCCGCTCCTGGCCACGAAGACCACCAGGATCAATCCCGGCCGCAAGAGCACGAACTCCATGTGCCTAAAAACTTCCTGCTCCGGCGGGGGCGCGGCCAGCACCGCCGCCTGCTGGCTGATAAGGCTTAGGGAGCGGGTGGCGGCCTTGAGCACCTCGCGGATATCCAGGCGCTGCTCCTCGCGCAGGGCCTGGCGTATCTGCGCCTTGGCCTGCTGGTCCAGCTCGCGCACCTCCAGGATGGAGTCCACGTAAAAGCGCAGGCCGTGAGAGGTGGGCACTCGCCCGGCCGACACGTGGGGCTGGACCAAAAAGCCCATCTCCTCCAGATCGGCCATGACGTTGCGGATGGTGGCCGGCGAGACCGCGATACCGGTGAGCTTGGAGATGGTGCGCGAGCCCACGGGCTCGGCGGTGGCGATGTAGTTGGCGATCACCGCCGAGAGGATCAGCTTGGCGCGCTGGGAAAGTTCTTCTGGCACAGGCGGTTACCCCCAGTTGGCACTCACGGTCTCCAAGTGCTAGCCAAATCTAACAACGCCCCCCGGGCATGTCAAGGCGGCTGGGGCGGCGTGCCCGCCGCTGGGCATAAACGGGTTGGAAGGGATCGCCATCCTATGTTGGCCCTGAATCCTCCCGTTGAAGGCCGTGGGGGCAAGCCGGCCGGGCCTAGCCAATCCGCAGCCAAGCGGCCAAGGCGGTGAGCAGGGCCGCCTCCGCCGGCTCAAGGCCGGCGCCGGGGACAAGTTCAGCCAGACGGCCCCCCGCCTCCCGCCGGCCCCCCTCCCCTTCCAGGCAGGCCGAGGCCCCGGCCAGGGCCGCCAGCATTTCACCCCGCTCATGGTCCCGCCCCGCCAGGCGCGCCGCCAGCCCTCCGGCCAGGCGGGCCAGGCGCTGGTCCACGGCGGCGTAGGCCGTGGCGGCCAGACCGGGCGCGGCCTGGCGGGTGGCCTGGGCTATGGCCTGGTCGTCCCTGCCCTGGGGCTTTTGCAAAACACCCTCGGCCCCGGCCTGGCACATGGCCACGGCGTCGGCGTAGAGGGCCTTGCGCGAGTAGCCCAGGGCCGCGGCCCAGGGATAATGGCCCCGCGCCTGTCGCAGGTTGTGCAGGCCATAGGCCCGGCCCTGGCCCAGGGCGGCGGCGGCCCCCAGGAAGGCCCGCTGCCAACGTTCCACTTGGGCATAGAGCCGGCGCAAATACAGATTGCCCGCCTCGCCGCCGGCCTGCTCCAGGCCTTGGTACAGGGCCTCCAGGGGCTCCGACGGACCCAGGGCCTGGCCCAGGGCATCCATACCCAATATGGCCGGCTGGCTCACCTGGGGGTCGCTGCCGTAGATGTCCAACAGGAAACACAGGGGAGTCTGGCCAGCCAGGCGCTCTTGGGCCTGTTCGAAGGTCTGGGCATAGATGAAGCGTGCGCGGCCAAAGGCCGGGGCCGCGTTATTGGCGAA
>JAKAGJ010000049.1 GCA_021815655.1 Deltaproteobacteria bacterium
CCTGGGCACCCAGGAGCTGGTCTCCCTGGAGGAGCAGGAAAAGGCCTACATCGCCCGGGTATTGGAGGCCACTGGCGGCAACCGGGTGATGGCCGCGCGCATCCTGGGGCTGCCCCGCACCACTTTATGGCGTAAAATAAAGAGGTTTGGCCTGGAGACCCCCGGACAGGACTACTAAGTTTCACATTGAAACCTCAGTCCGCCAGCGGATTGCCCCCACTTTCACAAATCAAATACCTGCAAATACACGCCATTTTATAACCCAGCCCGAAAACAAGTTTCATATTGAAACCTGGCCGCGGCGGGCCTTTTCAGACAACACCTTTATATTATTGACTTTATAATCATGGCCCCGCCCTTGCTTAGATGAGGCGCGGGAGATGACCATGAACAAGATTCTCGTGCCTCTGGAAAATCAGGCGGAACTGGCCCGCAACGCGGCCCTGTTTGCCATCAACTTTGCCCAACGCACCGGAGCTGAGGTGCTGTTCCTATGTATTGGCGAGGAATCCCCGGCCGCGGCCGGCCGCGCCGCGCCGCCCGATCCCCCCGGCCCCCAGCATTCCCCGGAACTGGAAGAACTGATCCGCCAAAGCCTGCAAAAGGGCCTGCGGGTGGGCACCTACGTCACCCAGGGCGACTACGTGCGGCGGGTGAGCGAGTTCGCCCGCGAGCAGGGCATCTCCCGCATCGTGGTGGCCCTGCCGGCGCCGGACAATGGGGATTTCGAACGTCTCAACGGGCAGGTGGCCGCCCTGCGCCGCAGTCTGAGCTGCCCCCTGGTGGTGGTGCGCCCCCGCCAGGAGGCACTTCGCCCGGGGACCGGCGAGGCCGCCGGACCGGGCCTGTCCTTGAGGCCACGGCCGGCCGGCGCCTGAGGAGGATGACGCCAGGAGGGGCCTGGCCTGACCCAACCCCAGATCAGTAACAGGGAGAGACAGCATGCCCATTGTGATCATATCCAGCCCCGACGAGGAAACTCGCCGCTTGCTGGCCCAGAACCTGGCCCGCAAGATGGCCTGCCCCAGCGTGAGCCGGGAGGAGGTGGTGGAGCAGGCTACCGAGGCCGGCATCCCGGTGGCCAAGATGGAAATGGCCGTGCTCAAGCGCAGCACCCCTCGCGAGCGCCTGGCCCGGCACAAGGCCCGCCTCATGGCCTTCATCACCGCCAGCGTGTGCCAGCGGGCCAGCCAGGGCGACATGGTCTACCACGGCCGCGCCTGCCACATGCTGCTCAAGCGCGTGGGGCACGTGATTAGGGTGCAAGTGGTGCCCGACCCCGAGGTGCGCCTGCAGCGGGTGATACGCGACATGAAGGTGACCCGCGAAAAGGCCGAGGGCTACATCAAGGCCCTGGACTCAGATATCGCCGCCTGGGTCAGCTTCGCCCACGGCGTGGAGGCCAGCAATAGCAGCCACTACGACCTGACCATCAACCTGGAGCACATGAGCCTGGAGAGCGCCAGCGCCGTCATCTACCAGATGGCCCTGATGCCCGAATTCCAGCGCACCATCGCCTCGGACCGGGCCATGAACGATCTGTGGCTGGCCGCCCAGGCCCGCGACCTCTTGGGGCGCGACGAGCGCACCGGCGCCGCCGACCTGAACGTCACCGCCACCGAGGGGCGGGTCACCGTGACCTACATGCCCAGCCAGGGCAAGTTCGCCGAGGCCATCCCGGTGGTGCTGGCCAGCCTTTCCGGGGCCAGGGAAATCGTCTCCACCATGGCCAGCAGCAACATCCTGTGGGTGGCCGAGGCCTTCGACCCCCGCAGCCAGACCTTCACGGAAATATTGGACGTGGCCCAGCGCTGGGGCGCCGGCGTGGAGATGCTGCGCCTGTTGCCCCCGGCCGCGGACCCCGCCCAGTGTCCGCCCGCCCAGGCCAGCCTGCCCGAGGAGGGGGCGCCCATCCCCAAGAGCCAGGACCAGACCTGCGGCATCGAGGACGACTCCGAGGCGCCGGCGGCCAGCCTGGACACCGACCTGGCCGGGGCCCGCGAGGAGCTTATCCATCGCGGCCGCTTCGGCGGCAGCCAGGTGGCCCGGGGCCTGGGACCGGAGGTGGTGCAGGCCTTGAACCCCAACCAGGAATACGCCCTGGTGGTCATCGGCGACCTGTTCCAGAGCAAGGAGCCCTCGGTGCGCACCCGGCTCACCCGCGAGATGGCCGGCTACCTCTCCGAACGCATCAAGCCCCCGGTCATCACCGGCGACACCCTGCAGGACAAGTTCCTCTTCGGCAAGCGTCAAATGGGGCGCCTGGGGTTGCTCTTGGCCAGCGTGGTGGTGATTTACGTGCTGACCATGACCAACCAGGAGCCCCTTCTCCGGTTCTTCGGCGGGCACGACGGCGGCACCTTCATGAGGGTGCTGGCGGTGTTGGTGCTGGCCATGGTGGTGCCGGCGGTGGCCTATCTCTATGGCGGGGCCACCGGCCTCATCCTCAAGTGGCTCAAGTTCGAATAGGCCCCAAGCAGGAGTAAACCCAACCCCCCCGGGATCAGATAAAGGAGAGGTTCCATGGAATCCATGCTGGGAGATATATTCATTCACGTGGACTTGGCCACCACCCTGCAAGTGGTGCTGATCGGATTCATCGGCGGCATCCTGAGCGGCTTCATCGGCAGCGGCGGGGCCTTCTTCATGACCCCGGGCATGATGAACCTGGGCGTGCAGGGCGTGGTGGCCGTGGCCAGCAACATCGCGCATAAGTTCGGCAAGGCCATGGTGGGCTCCCACAGTCACGGCAAGATGGGCAACGTGGACAAGAAGCTGGCCATGTTCCTTCTGGGCACCGCCGCCGTGGGCATCCGCCTGGCGGTGTGGATCAACAGCCTGCTTTTCAGCGAGGGCGAGGGCGCCAGCAAGGGCGCCGGCTCCAACCTGTACATCAGCCTGGTTTTCGTGGGCATCCTCACGGCGGTGGCCATCTCCATGATAAAGGACGTGATGGGCTCCTCCGGCGAGGGCGAGGGCGCCGGCCCCTCGCGCAAGATCGCCGACTTCATGGGGCGCATCTACCTACCGCCCTTCATCTATTTCAAGGTGGCCGACGTGCGCGTCTCCCTGTGGGTGCTCCTGGTGGTGGGTCTGGCCACCGGCTATCTGGCCGGCACCATCGGCGTGGGCGGCTTCATCGGCGTGCCGGCCATGATCTACGTCTTCGGCATCCCCACGGCCGTGGCCGCCGGCACCGAGCTGTACCTGGCCATGTGGATGGGCGCCTTCGGGGCCTTGAACTACGCCTGGGCCGGCTTCGTGGACATCAGGCTCACCCTGCTGTTGTACTTGGGCTCGCTCATCGGCGTGCATCTGGGCACCTACGGCGTCAAGGTGGTAAACGAAAGATACATCCGCATGGTCACCGGCCTCATCATCCTGCTGTGCGTCTTCAGCCGGGCCATCGCCATCCCCATGTACCTGCGCCAGCTGGGTCTGGCCGACCTCAACCCCGCCTGGGACGCCTACTTCCAGGGCGGCAGCAAGATCCTGCTTTTTGCCAGCGGCATCGCCGGTTCCGTCCTCATCCTGTACCAGGTGGGGCGCGCCTACCGCCAGCGCCGGCGCATCAAGAGCACCATGGCCGTGGGCCGCGTGCCGGCCCAGGTCTCCTGAAGGGAGGTGCGGCATGACTGAGCAACTAAAGGTCCTGATCCTGGACGACGAGCCCACGGTGGGCAAGCGCCTGGGGCCGGCGCTTTGCAAGATGGGCTGCCAGACCGAAACCTTCGTTGACCCCACCGAGGCCCTACAGCGCCTGGAACAGACCGAGTTCGACGTGGTGGTCACCGACATACGCATGGAAAAGCTGGACGGCATTCAGGTGCTGGAGAGGGTGCTGGCCAAGTCGCCGCGCACCAAGGTGGTGGTCATCAGCGGCTACGCCACCCTGGAGGTGGCCCGCCAGGCCCTGGCCAAGGGGGCCTTCGACCTCCTGGCCAAGCCCTTCAAGCCGGCGGACCTGCGCGAGGTGATCGTTCGCGCCGCTCAAAGCCTGGGCCTGGCCCTGACCGCCTAGGCCTCAAGGAAAGGAATAGACCAATGCCGGTCGTCGCCATTTGCGCCGCCAGCCACCTGCCGGGCCAGGACCTGGCCCCCACCCTGGCCAGCCAGTTGGGCTACGCCCAGGTGGGCGCCGAGATGCTGCCCCAGATCGCCAGTCGCCTGCAGGTGGAGGAAAGCAAGTTGCAGGCCGCCCTGGGCGCGCCCAAGGCCTGGCAACGGATCAACCCCAAGCTGCGCGCCCGCATGCTGGCCCACATCAAGGCCGTCCTCCTGGAGCGCCTGGAGTCCGACCGGGTGGTCAGCTCGGGCCTGGCCGCCCATCTTTTCGTGCAGGGGGTCTCTCACCTGTGCAAGGTGCGCCTCATCGCCGACGCCGCGGACCGGGCCGCCGTGCTGGCCCAGGAGCAGGGACTAAAGCAGGAGCAGGCCCTGGCCCGTCTGGAGGCCCTGGACGCCGACCGCCGCCAGTGGTCCCTGGCCGCCTTCGGCGAGGACGAATCAGCGGCCGCGCTCTACGACCTGGTGATAAACTTGAGTCGGGTGGAGCCTGGCCAGGCCGTGAAGATCATCGCCGGCACCGTGGGCTCGCGCAAGTTCCAGCCCATGACCTTCTCCCTGGACCGCCTGCGGGACCAGGCCTTGGCCAGCCGGGTGCGCGCCGAGCTGGTGGCCCTGGACCCCGAGGTGCGGGTCAACGCCGGTCAGGGGCGGGTGTGGGTGCAGACCATCGCGGTCAAGCGCCAGCAGGAAAAGCGCGTGCAAGCCCTCAAGGTCTTGGCCCAGGGCGTGGCCGGCGTGGCCGACCTGGAGGTGCAAGTGCTGCCTGATTTGATCGGCCAGGCCGCCGACACCATGCGCTAGCCGGCCCGGGGGCCGGATGAGCGCGCACCGGGTAAAATATTTCCCGAACCCAGGCCGGCCCCGCGCCAGCGGGGCGGGGGAGGATAGCCATGACACAGGTTTTGCAAATATTGGTGCTGGACGACGAGCCCATCGTGGGCAAGCGCCTCAAGCCGGCGCTGGAGAAGTCGGGCTGCCTGGTGGAGACCTTCCAGGACCCCCGCCAGGCCCTGGCGCGCATCGAGGAAAAGGAATTCGACATCGTGGTCACCGACATCAAGATGGATGACATCGACGGCATCCAGGTGTTGGAGCAGGTGGCCAAAAAGAGCCCGCGCACCAAGGTGATCATCATCACCGGCTATGCCATGATGTCCCTGGCCCGCGAGGCCATGGACAAGGGGGCCTTCGACTTCATCGCCAAGCCCTTCAAGCCCGACGACCTGCGGGCGGTGATCGCCAAGGCCGCCCAGGCCCTGGGCAGCTCCGTGGACCTGATGGCCACCTCGGCCTAGGCCCGGCCGGGCCGGGGTGCCCCCCGGTGGGCTTTACGGGTCGGGTGAGCGTGTGGCCCTGGCGAGCGCAGCGGCTCCCGTCCAGCGATGATAGGCTTCGACAACCGTCAGGCCGGGGTGCCCCGGTGGGCTTTACGGGTCGGGTGAGCGTGTGGCCCTGGCGAGCGCAGCGGCTCCCGTCCAGCGATGATAGGCTTCGACGACCGTCAGGCCGGGGTGCCCCGGTGGGCTTTACGGGTCGGGTGAGCGTGTAGCCCTGGCGAGCCGCAGCGGCTCCCGTGGAGACGGCGCGGCAATAACCCACAAGGCCGGGGTGCCCCGGCGGTCACTACGGGTCGACCGCGTTGTAGGTCAAGCAGCCCTGGCCGGAAGGTGAGCATGGACAACCCCGCCGTCCCCGCCGCCCCCATGGACGATATGGCGTCGGCGTTCCCAGGCGCGCAGAACAACACGCGGCCGCCCGTCCGGGGGGCCACGGAGCAGGCCCGTCATGCCCTCATGGGCCGGCCACTGTTCAGCCTCAAGCTGCACCTGTATCTGGGCTCCCTGCTCACCTTCATCTTCGGCCTGGTGGTGGCCGTGGCCCTGTTGTCCACCAGCAGCACCGTGGACGAAAAACTCGTCTTTCTGGACGCGGCCAACGAGTTCGTCATGGAGCTGCAACAGGCCCGGCGCTTCGAGAAGAACTTTTTTCTGTACAAGACCAACCTGCCCGAGGCCATCGACTACGCCGACCGCGCCCGCGATATCCTCAAAAGAAACCTGGAGCAGCTGAAAAGCGTCATGGGCGCCGGCCCGTTTGCCATCATGCAGCCCCACCTGGAGCGCTACCAGGAACTCTTGGGACGCCTGGCCGATCTGGAGAAGAACCCCCAGGGTCAGGAATACCAGCGGGAGCGCGAGGCCATCCAGTTGGAGCTGCGCGACCATGGGCAAAAGATGGTTTCCCTGGCCGAGAACCTGGTGCAAAAAGAGAAGGAGATGGTCAACGCCGCCACCAGGCGCTTCCGCACCATCCTGATCTTCTCCCTGTGCTTCCTCACGGTCTTCATGCTGGTGGTCACCTGGCTGCTCAAGGAGCGCATCATGGCCTCCATCGGGCGCTTCGGCAGCTATGCCCAGCGCATCGCCGTCGGCGACTACACGCCCATTCTCCCGGTGCGCAAGTACCGCGACGAGTTCAGCGTACTGGCCTTGGCCATCAACCAGATGATCGACGAGATTCAAAAGCGCGAGGATTTCCTCATCCAGTCGCACAAGATGCGCGCCGTGGGCACGCTCACCGCCGGCGTGGCTCACGAACTCAACAATCCCCTGAACAACATCATGCTCACCGCCCACATGCTCCTGGAGGACTACGCCGGCCTAGACGACGGCCAGCGTCAGGAGATGGTCTCGGACATGGTGGACGAGGTGGGGCGGGCCCAGAAGATCATCCGCAACCTGCTGGATTTTGCCCGCGAGAGCGGCTCCACCCTGGAGCCCCTGGACCTCAGGGAGCTGATGGAGGAGACCGTCAAGTTGGCCGCCAACCAGGTCAAGCTCTCGGGCATCAAGACCGAGCTCTCCGCCGTGGACAACCTGCCCCGGGTGCACGGCGACCGCCAGCAGTTGCAGCAGGTCTTCCTGAATCTGATACTCAACGCCATGGACGCCTCGCCCAAGGGCGCCAAGATCCAGATCATGGTGCTGCCGGCCGATGAGCCCAACTATCTGGCGGTCAAGGTGGTGGACCACGGCTCGGGCATACCCCCCCACGTGGCCGCCAGCATCTTCGATCCCTTCTTCACCACCAAAGCCCCTGGCAAGGGCACCGGCCTGGGCCTGTCGGTCTCCCAGGGCATCGTGGTCAAGCATGGCGGCAAGATCAGCGTCAACAGCCGCGAGGGCGCCGGTTCCACCTTCACGGTGACCCTGCCCATCACCACCATCCCCGCTGAAATCTAGGCCCGCCCCGCCAGGCCGCCGGCCGGTGGGGCGCCGCCTCCTCGGCGGGCCACCCTTTGCATAATACATACCCGCAAGAAGCCACCAGCCACTAAAGCCACCCATGGGTAGGATTATTGGGCGCCTCGACGCCTCGGGGAGGCGGGCCGGCGGAAACCCGTCAGGGCCTCATGCCGCTTTTGCACTATTTATTAGTTAGTTAGCCCAGCATGGCATTCTTCATGCACTGACTGGAGGCACTATGAGAAGTATCATCACGGAACTGGAGATGAAGGTCCTCTTCGAGATCAGCCAGATCATGAGCCAGGCGCTGGACTTGGACCTGGCCCTGGCGCGCATCTTGGAGATCCTCTCGGACTCCATGGAGATGAAACGGGCCACGGTGTTTCTGGAGGACCAGAACTCCGGCAACCTGGCCATCCGCGCCTCCCACGGCCTGAGCAGGGACGAGATGAGCCGCGGCGTGTACCGCCCCGAGGAGGGCATCACCGGCCATATTTTCCTGACCGGCCAGCCCCTGTACGTACCCGACGTCAGCAAGGAGCCCCGCTTCCTCAACAAGACCAAGTCGCGCAAGATAGAGCAGGAGTTCCTCTCCTTCGTGGGGGTGCCCATCCACGTGCACAGGCGCCCGGTGGGAGTGCTCACCGTGGACCGACTCTTCGGCGAGGAGGTGGCTCCCGAGGAGGACGTGCGCTTTCTGACCGTGGTGGCCCAGCTCATAGGCCAATTCTTCAGCCTCAACAAGCTGGTGGAGGCCCGCGAGGAGGAACTTAGGCGCAACAACCGCCTCTTGAAGGCCGAGGTCTCCGAGCGCTACAACAATTTCTTCATCGTGGGGCAGAGCCTAGCCATGGCCCGCCTGCATAACCTGGTGAAGAAGGTGGCGCCCGCCAAGGCCTCGGTGCTGCTGCTGGGCGAGTCCGGCACCGGCAAGACCCTGGTGGCCCGGGTGATCCATACCCTGAGCAGCCGCGCCGCGGCGCCCTTTGTCAAGATCAACTGCGCGGCCCTGCCCGAGAACCTGCTGGAGTCGGAGCTTTTTGGCCACGAGCGCGGGGCCTTCACCGGCGCCACCTCGGCCAAGAGCGGGCGGGTGGAGGAGGCCCACGGCGGCAGCATCTTTTTGGACGAGGTGGCGGAGCTGACCCTGCCCTTGCAGGCCAAGCTTTTGCGCTTCTTGCAGGACCGTGAGTTCGAGCGCCTGGGCAGCACCAAGACCCGCAAGGTGGACGTGCGCATCATCGCCGCCACCAACGCCGATCTGGCGGCCATGGTCAAGGAGGGGCGCTTCCGCGAGGACCTCTTCTTCCGCCTCAACGTGCTGCCCATCCTGCTGCCGCCCCTGCGCGAGCGCCGTCAGGACATCCCCCTGCTGCTGGATCATTTCCTGGACAAGTTTTCACGCGAATACAACCGCCGTCTGACCCTGGACCCCCAGGCCCGGCTGATCCTCACCGAGTATCACTGGCCCGGCAATGTGCGCGAAATGGAAAACCTGGTGGAACGTCTGGCCATCCTGGCCGAGGAGCCCCACATTGGACCGGTGCAGTTGCCCGGCTATCTCTTGCAGCGCCAAGCCGCGCCGGCCCCCAGCCCGGAGGTCTCGTCGCTGTCCCGCCTGGACGACCTGGCCCGCCAGGAGATCCTGGTGGCCCTGGAGCGCGCCGACTGGGTGCAGTCGCGCACGGCCCGCGCCCTGGGCATCACCCTGCGCCAGCTCAACTACCGCCTCCAGAAGTATGGGCTCACCGA
>JAKAGJ010000050.1 GCA_021815655.1 Deltaproteobacteria bacterium
GAGGGCCACACCGAAGGCCCGCGCTAAG
Organism: Deltaproteobacteria bacterium; assembly: GCA_021815655.1. GTDB lineage: Bacteria > Desulfobacterota > Desulfarculia > Desulfarculales > Desulfarculaceae > JACRDC01. Next base: position 29 of record JAKAGJ010000050.1, read on the forward strand.
AGGATATGAGGATATAGGGAATAGCCCTCGGCCACATACTGGCCAGGGCTTTCCCGCAGGATCGACGGGCATGCCTCTCCGGGCCCCGGCAGGGGCCCGGAGACAGGCCCGGGGGCTGGCAGGGCATGTCAGCTCCCCGCCAGAAGGAGGCAGGTGGGCCTAGAAGGGCATCTTGTCGGCCGGACGGCGCTCCGGCACGTAGGGGTGTTCCACCTCGTCCCGGTTCCAGGCCTCGCTGACATAGAGATTGCAGTAGCAACTGCCATACTCGGCCACGTCCGGGGCGCGGTAGAGGCAGGGGCAGATGATGTCCTGGTCCTTGCCGCGGTCGCCGGAAGCCAGGCGGCAGGGGCAGCACATGTAGCCGTAGCGCTCCTTGTTGACCAAGAGCGCCTCCATCAGCTCCATGGTGCGCGTCATGTCCTTGTTGAAGAAATAGCCCTTGGCCTCCTGGGTCTTCTTCAGCAGGTCAAACAGCTCCTGAGCGGTCATAGGCCCAACAGCTCCCTTATCTCATGCTCCTTGAAGCCCACGATCACCTTGTCGCCGACGACCAGGGTGGGGAAGGACAGGCTGGGGTTGTACTTGCGCACCTCGGCGATCACCTCGTCACTTTTATCCAGGGGGCAAAGGTCCACCTCCACGCAGTCGTAGTGTACCTTGTTGTCGTCCAGCAGCTTCCTGGTGTTCTTGCAATGGCTGCAGGTGCTGAGCGCGAAGAGCTTCACGGGGGGCATGGGCTGGGCTCCTTTCTCAGAGGGCCTCCGAGCTGGGTGAGGAACAACTCTTTAATCTTAGCCAATGCCGCCGCCGCTTACAACCCGGGCGCCTTGCCGGGGGCGCGGGCCTGTGCTAATCCTATAAACAGCGGCCCTCATTACCAGGCCGCCCACCCTACGCCCCCGCCAGGAGGAAGGTCATGCTTCGCCAACCCGCCGTGGCCGGGCAATTCTATCCCGGCGCCCCCGCCCAGCTCAAGGCCATGATCCAGGGCTTCCTGGATCCCCAAGCCACGCCCCAGCCGGCCCTCCTGGCCATCTGCCCCCACGCCGGCTATGTCTATTCCGGCGCCACGGCGGGCAAGGTGCTCTCCCAGGTGCGGGTACCCCGGCGGGTGGTGTTGGTGGGACCCAATCACCGGGGCGCCGGCCACGGCGCGGCGGTGATGAGCCAGGGGCAGTGGCAAACCCCCCTGGGCACGGTGGAACTGGACGCCAAACTGGGGGCCGAGCTCTTGGGCCGCTGTAGCCTGCTGGCCGAGGACCACGTGGCCCATATGTTTGAGCATTCGCTGGAAGTACAGGTGCCATTCCTGCAAATGCTGCAACCTGAACTGAGCCTACTGCCCATATGCCTGTCATTTATGTCGTTTAGCGAATGCCAGCAGATCGGCCTCTCCCTGGCCCAGGCCATCCGCGCCGTGGGCGAGCCGGTACTCATGGTGGCCAGCACCGACATGACCCATTACGAGAGCGCGAGCGCGGCCCAGAAGAAGGACAGCCAGGCCCTGGAGCGCATTTTGGCCCTGGACCCCCAGGGGCTTTTCGACACCGTGCGCGGCCTGGGCATAACCATGTGCGGGGTGCTGCCCACCACTGTCTGTCTGGTGGCGGCCATCAGCCTGGGGGCCACCCAGGCCCGCCTGGTGCAGTACACCCACAGCGGCATGGTCAGCGGGGACCACCAGCAGGTGGTGGGCTACGCCGGGCTGATCGTCAGCTAGCGGCCCAGGACGCCTGGCCGGCGGCGCCCCCAGGGTGTACATTTGCCCCGGTCCCCGGGGGGATTGCCCGGCGGACCGGCCACCATAAACCACCACCAGGGATAGCCCCTTGAGTTCCGACAAAGAACCACAGACCGCCAATGTCACCCGCACCCGGGTTTCCCAGGAGCTTTCCGACGCCTTCCTCACCCACGGGCTCACTCCCAGCAACCTGGGCATGCTGCCCCAGCCCGACGGTTTCGCCCAGCCCAAGGCCGAGGGCTCCTGCCACGACACCATCGAGCTCTACCTGCGGGTCTCGGACGACGTCATCAGCGATGCCCGCTACATGACCGACGGCTGCCTGCACACCGTGGCCTGCGGCAGCGCGCTGACCACTCTCATCAAGGGCAAGAGCGTGCAAGAGGCTTACCAGTTGGAGGCCCAGGACATCGCCCAAGAGCTGGACGGCCTGGATGCGCCCCATTGGCACTGCGCCGAACTGGCGCTCAAGACCCTGCGTCACGCCTTGCGCGACTACTTCGACAAGCGTCGCGCGCCCTGGCAGAAGCTCTACGACAAGAAGTGAGCCCCCGGTCGGCAGGGTTGCCGGCCTGGCCGGCTTGTGTTAAACCTGGCGGGGCCATGACATAGCCCTTGCATCCAGCCCTTCAGCCCAGGGATACCCCATGCCCCAGACGCAGCAGAATGCCCCCCGGGTGCGCACCCGCTTCCCACCCTCGCCCACCGGCGCCCTGCATCTGGGCGGGGCGCGTACGGCCCTGTTCAACTGGCTTTTCGCCCGCCACCACGGCGGCGACTTCATCTTCCGCCTGGAGGACACCGACCGCGAGCGCTCCAAGGACGAGCACGTGGACTCCATCATCCAGGCCATGGAGTGGCTGGGCCTGGACTGGGACGAGGGACCCCACTACCAAAGCCGGCGCTTTGACCGCTACCGCCAGGCCATCGACCAGATGGTGGCGCGGGGGCGGGCCTACTGGTGCCACTGCCCGCCGGAGCGGCTGCAAGGGGTACGCGAGAAGGCCCTGGCCCAAGGCGGCAAGCCCATGTACGACGGCTGCTGCCGCGACCTGGGGCCGGGGCCGGCCCCGGGGGCCGTGGTGCGCTTCCGGGGGCCGCGCGAGGGGCACACCGGCTGGAAGGACCTGGTCAAGGGACCCATCAGCTTTGACAACGCCGAGCTGGACGACCTGGTGATCCTGCGCTCCGACGGCTCGCCCACCTATCACCTGGCGGTGGTGGTGGATGACGTGGACATGGCCATCACCCACGTCATCCGCGGCGATGACCACGTCTCCAACACCCCGCGCCAGATATTGCTCTACCAGGCCCTGGACAGCCCCATACCCCAGTTCGGCCACGTGCCCATGATCCTGGGCGGGGACAAGACCAAGCTCTCCAAACGCCACGGCGCCACGGCGGTGATCGCCTACAAGGACATGGGCTATCTGCCCGAGGCCATGCTCAACGCCCTGGCCCGCCTGGGCTGGTCCCATGGCGACCAGGAGGTGTTCAGCCGCCAGGAGCTGATCGACCACTTCGGGCTGGAGGCGGTGGGCAAGGGCGCGGCGGTCTTCGACCCGGACAAGCTCCTGCATCTCAACGCCCACTGGATTCAGCACAGCCCGCCCCAGCGCCTGGCCGCAGCCCTGCCGCCCTTCCTGGCGGCGCGGGGGGTGGAGCGCTTCGACGAGGCCACCCTGCTGGCGGCCATCCCTCACTTGGTCCCCCGCACCAAGACCTTGCTGGAACTGGCCGAGTGGGCCGAGCCCTACCTGGTGGATGAGGTGGTCATGGAACCCCAGGCTGCCGCCAAGTTCCTGACGGCGGCCCAGGCGCCGGTGCTGGAGCGGGTGGCCGCCATGGTCGAGCGCCTGGGCGTGGCCGAGAGCGCGGCCCTGGAGGCGGGCTTCAAGGACCTGGCCGGCGATCTGGGCATCAAGCTGGGGGGTGTGGCCCAGCCGGTGCGCGTGGCGCTCACCGGGCGCACCGCCAGCCCGGGCATATTCGAGGTCATGGTTATCCTGGGCCAGGCGCGCACCCTGGCCCGCCTGGGGCGGGCCCTGAAAATGGCTACCTCCGCCGGGTAGTTAAAAAGCACTTGACGCCCGACGCATCATCCGATACAAACAGGTTTCCGAGCACTGGGGGATCGTCTAACGGCAGGACTGCAGACTCTGGATCTGCCTATCAAGGTTCGAATCCTTGTCCCCCAGCCAGGACTTATGATATTGCACGGTCCCATCGTCTAGCGGTCTAGGATATCGGCCTCTCACGCCGAAGACACGGGTTCGAGTCCCGTTGGGACTGCCAAAGCAAAAACAAGGGGTTAGCCAATTCGGCTAGCCCCTTCGTTTTGCCTTTTCCGGGGCATTCGCGGAGATATGCGGACGATGTACCCGAAACCAAGTTGGATAATCTCAATATGTAGTTATGTGGCTTGGGAAAATCGCTCAGAGGAATGGAAGAACGCTGGCCCTACAGTCCCAGCAGTTCGGCCGGTTCATTGACCTGGGCCTTGCCCTCGGCGCTGGGCAGCCAGTGGTGATACTGGTTCAGGGTGAAATTGATGGAATGGTGCCCAAACTGGGCGCTCAGATCCAGGAGCCCCTGCTTCGGGGGCCATGGCCTTTGTGACCAAGCCCTGCCAGGGGGCTACGCTGCTAAACACGGTCAGAGCGGTGCTCGACCGCAAGAGTTTTCCCTCGGTTGCTCTTTCGAGGGCACGCCTCGGTTTGTGAGAAGGGATGCACCCTAATCCCTCCACCCCAACCCCGCGCCGCGGACCATTTGGCGCGCCGGGCCAAGTCAAGACCCGGCGACCTGGCTCAACTACCATCTTCAAGGCATCGTCCGAGGTGTGCTAGCCTGGTGCGACGATGTGGTGGGCTCAAGCCCCAGACCAAACAGAGCCGGTGTTCACTCCGGCGTCTTCACCGTGTGGCCTAGCCATTTCATGGGGCGGATTTGGTTGCCCCTCTCCACTCAGGCCGGCCTTGGTCCGCGCATTACCAGGAGGTTGCAGGCATGAATATACTAGAGGTATCAGAGGATCAGCGCCTCCTCCTGGAAGGTGTGCGCCGCGCGGCGGTGGAGAAAATCGCCCCCCGGGCGGCCGAGACTGATCGGCTGGGCCGTTATGACTGGGAGGTGACCAACCTGCTGTGGGACCTGGGCCTGCTCAGCCTCATTTTGCCGGAGGAATATGGTGGCTGGACCGAGAACCCTTGTTACACCCTCAGTCTGTGCGTGGAAGAGATAGCCAAGGTCTGCGCCTCGTCAGCCTTGAACTTGATTATCCAGGCTGTGGGCAGCTTCCCCCTGGTGCACGCCGGCAGCCAAGAGCAAAAAGCCAAATACCTGCCTCGCATCTCTCAAGAGAGGCAACTCATGGGCTACCTGGTCACTGAGCCCGGAGCGGGTTCGGATGTGGCGGCCATCAGCACCAAGGCGCAGCGGCGAGGCCAGGTCTACGTCTTGCAAGGGCGCAAGGTCTTCGCCACCAATGGCGGCGTGGCGGGCCTTTACACCGTGCTCGCCAAGACGGGGCCCAAGGAGTTTTCCTTCTTTTTGGTTGAGCGGGACAGCCCGGGACTGGAAATCGGCAAGGTGGAGGAGAAGTGCGGGTTTAGGGGCAGCAACACCGCCGAGGTAATCTTGGATGGCGTGGAAGTGCCGGCGGACAACCTGTTGGGCCAGCCAGGCGACGGATTTATCATCGCCATGGCTGATTTCGATATGTCCAGACCGGCGGTGGCCGCTTTGGCGCTGGGTATCGCCGAGGGCGCCCTGGAGCATACCCTGCGCTACGCCAAGAACCGCCAGACCTTTGGCCAAGCCTTGCGGGACCATCAGGTCATCGCCTTCATGCTGGCCGATGCGGCCATGAAAGTCGAGGCCGGGCGAGGTCTGATGGTGAGGGCGGCACTTACCCGCGACCAGGGCCAACGCAACACCGAACTCTCCTCCATGGCCAAATGCTTCTGCAGTGACATGGCCATGGCCGTGACCACCGACATGGTCCAAATTCTGGGCGGGTATGGCTACATAAGAGATTTCCCGCTGGAGAGGATGTTCCGCGATGCAAAACTCACCCAGATTTTCGAAGGGGCCAACCAAATTCAGCGAGCCATCATCAGCCGGGAACTCAAGAAGCGCAACCGCGTTTAGTCGTGACCAGGCGACCTGCTCCGCCAACGCTGTGTTCCACAATCTAATCCACAACCGAGCTGGGGTAGTGCCGTGGGCGGTCACCCGGACCGGTAGCTGACAGGGGCAGGTTGGCGCGGACCGGCGGCGGCCAGGCGGGGAGCAGCGGCCGGCTAGTTGACCTCCAACTGGCTGACCTTTTGGTGATAGGCGGCGATGACGTCCTCATGGCGCAGCAGGCCCATTATCTCGTCGCGCCCGTTCTCCCGCTTACGCACCACCGGCATCTGGCCATGGCCCTGATCCAGGAAGGCCAGCAGGGCGCTATTCAGGTCCTGCTCGGGGCTCAAGCTCACCGCAGGGCCGCAAAGCTCGCCCACCACCACTAAGTCGCTCAGGGAATCCTCGAACATCACCTGGCGGATATCCAGCAGGGAGAGGTTGCCCACGTGGTGGCCATCCTTGTCTACCACGGGATAGAGGGCCTGCCTGGTCTGGGCTATAATCTCCTGCAACTGGGCGAAGCGCAGCCCGGGGTCCAGGGTGGCCACCTGCTGGCCGGGCTTGAGCACCGACTCCACGGTGAGGTCGCTGAGCACGTCCATGGTCAGCTCGTGCTGGTGTGTGGGAGATTGGAATTTGTTCAGGAGCTGGCTCTCGTAGATGCTGCCGTAGCGGTTGAACAAGATGGCGATCACCGAAACCAGCATCAGGGGCGGCAGCAGACCGTAGGACCAGGTCATCTCCGAGACCATGACCAAGGCGCCCAGGGGGGCCTTGGCCACCCCGGCAAAGAAGGCGGCCATGCCCACCAGCACATAGGCCCCGGGCTGTTGCACCACCGCGGGGAAGAAATGGTGCCCCACGAAGCCCACGGCCCCGCCCAGCATGCCGCCGATGAACAGGGTGGGTCCAAAGAGTCCGCCGGAGCCGCCGGAGCCGATGGTCAGGCTGGTGGTGACTATTTTGGCCGCGGCGGCAACCAGCATCAGCGACACGGCCATCTTGCCGTCCAAGGCCACTTGGATATAGCCATAACCTCCGCCGATGGCCTCGGGAACCATTAGGCCTATGAGCCCCACCGCCAGGCCGCCCAGGGCCGGGCGCAGGTGCTTGGGAATATTGGTCAGCAGGCGGAAGCGATCGCGCAGGCCTTTGTAGACGCGCACGTAGAGGCCGCCGATGGGGGCGCAGATCAGGCCCAGCAGGGCATACGCCACCAGCTCACGGGGGTCGCGGAAGACGAAGCGGGGAGTGGCGTATATGGGCTCGAAGCCGAAGACAAAGGAGAAGATGGTGTAGGCCACCACCGAGCCGATGACACAGGGGATGATGGCCTCGGACTCGAAGTCCTCGCTGTATAACACCTCCACCGAGGTTATGGCCGCGCCCAGCGGCGCCCGAAAAATGGCCCCCAGGCCGGCGGCGCAGCCGGCCAGCAGGAAGATGCGCTGCTCGCGGCCCGAGAGCTTGAGCTTGCGCGCCAGCCAGGAGCCGAAGCCGGCGCCTATCTGGGTGATGGGGCCCTCGCGGCCGGCCGAGCCGCCGGTGGAGAGGGTGATGATGGAGGTCACGGCCTTGACAAAGGGCACCCGGGCGCGGATGAAGCCTCCGAGGTTGTGGAAGGCGTTAATCATGGCATTCATGCCGTCGCCCTCGGCCTCGGGGGCGAAGGTATAGACCAACAGGCCGCTGGCCAGGCCCCCCAGGGCCGGGATGAAAAACAGCAGCCAGGGCCGGTAGGGGGTGGTCACGACCAGGTCCACCAGGTGCTCGCCAGCCGGGGTGGGTGCCGGGGCTCCGGCCAGGTAGCCTAGAAAGAACCAGCGCGACCATTCCAAGGCCAGGAAGAAGGCCAAGGCCCCCAGGCCGCTGACCACGCCCACCAGCATGGAAATCACCAGACGCCGCAGGACGCCGCTACCGCCTGAAAGAAAGAATTGCCCGCCACGGTTGGCCACTGGACCGGTACTGTTTTTTGATATGGCCACGCAGCCCTCCAAGACGGTATCCTTGGCTAGTATTTTCATCCCACTTATTACCTTGGGACCCACCTGTCAACGCCGCCTAACACTTTTCCCAGGCCGTGACCTTTGATGGACAACTAGATATGACCTTGCGAGCGCGGTGGAAGCTGGTGGCACTGGCCTTGGTGTTGGGGGGGGCGGTGGCCCTGGCGGTATGGCTAAGTGCCCGGGTCACGGGCTATGAAAAGCTTCTGGGCTACCACCCGGACGAAGATTACCACTACGACTGGGAGCAGACCGGGGCGCGGCAAATCAAGGTGGAACTGGATGGGGATGGTTTCACCTGGCCCCAGGGCGTAAAGCGCTGGGACACCGGTTTTTTGCGGCTCAAGGTGGAAAGCGGTCTGTGGGGTAGGCTCAACGATCCCAGCCTGGAGGTAGCGGCCGCCGGGCGGACCTTTCGCCAGTTTTTGGAACGAGGGGTCAAGGGCCTGCGCTATCTCAATCTCAGCCCCTTGGCCCACCCCCGCATCCGGCCCGGCGAGAGGGTGAGCATAAAGGGCGTGCGGCTATCCTGGCCCCGGCAGCAGGCCACCCTGGTGCTGTTCCGTAACAAGATATCGCCGTTGTCGCGGGTGCTGGTTATTGCCCCCCACCCCGACGACGCCGAGATCGCCGCCTTTGGCCTCTACAGCCACCGCGACTCCTATGTGCTCACCCTCACCGCCGGGGAGGCTGGCGACGGTTTCAAGGAGCCATTTAAGGAAAGCCGGCGCCAGAGCCAGATCATGAAGGGCAAGCTCAGGGTCTGGGACAGCATCACGGTCCCCTTCTGGGGAGGATTGGGTCTGGGTAGGGCCTGTAACCTGGGCTATTTCGATGCCACCCTGTCCTGGATGTACCACCACCCGGACCAGGAGGTTTTCTCCCCGACCATGCAGTCCAAGGACATAAAAATGTTCAGGTTCTGCATTTGGGCCAGTCTGTTGCAAGACAAACGCCCCAAGGCCGACTGGCGCCATCTGGTGGCTGATCTGACCTATGTCATGAAAAGCCTGAAACCGCAAATCATCGTGCTGCCCCATCCCCTGATGGACGCCCATCCCGATCATCGCTATGCCGCGCTGGCCGTGTTCCAGGCCATAGCTCAGGCCGGGCTAAACCAGGGGGAGCTGCTGCTGTATAC
>JAKAGJ010000051.1 GCA_021815655.1 Deltaproteobacteria bacterium
GGATCTGCAACGCGTGGGCTTCGACTACCAAGAGGACCTGGGCGATCCGGGGCAGTACCCCTTTACTCGCGCCCTGCATCCCTTGGGCTATCGCAGCCGCGAATGGACCGTGCGCCAGTACTCGGGATTCGGCACGCCCGCCGAAACCAACGAGCGCTTCAAACTCTTGATCGCCCACGGCCAGACCGGTCTCAATGTGGCCTTTGACCTGCCCACCCAGATGGGCTACGACTCCGATCATCCCCTGGCCGAGGGCGAGGTGGGGCGCGTGGGCATGGCCGTGGACAGCCTGGCCGACTTCGAGGCCGCCTTCCAGGGCATCGACCTTACCAGGGTGGGCTCGGGGCTAACCATCAACGCCGTGGCCACCATCATGCTGGCCATGTACGAGGCACTGGCCCGACGCCAAGGCGTGGACGTGGGGCGCATCAGCGCCACGCCCCAGAACGACATCCTCAAGGAGATCATCGGGCGAGGGGCTTGGATATTCCCGGTGCGGCCGGCGGTGGACCTGGTGGGCGACGTCATAGAGTACGCCACGGCCCAAGGCCACTTGCCCCGTTGCAACCCCGTGAGCGTCTGCGGCTATCACATCCGCGAATCCGGGGCCACGCCGGCCCAGGAAATCGCCTTTGCCTTTGGCATCGCCTTCGCCTATCTGGACAACGTGGCGGCCCGCGGCTACTCGCCCCAGCAGGTGGTGGAGCGCTTCTCGTTCAACTTCAACATTTTCGGCAATCTCTGGGAGCAGGTGGCCAAGTTCCGCGCGGCGCGCAAGCTCTGGGCGCGGCTGTTGAAGGAGCGCTACGGCGTGACCGAGCCCAAGGCCCTGTTCCTGCGCGGGCTCTTCGGCGGCGGCGGCTTCGGGCTGACCAAGGCCCAGCCCGAGAACAACATCGTGCGCGGGGCCTACTACGCCCTGGCCGCGGCCCTGGGCGGGGCCCAGACCACGGCCCTGTGTTCCTATGATGAGGCCTACACCATCCCCACGCCCCAGGCGGCGCTCTTAAGCCTGCGCACCTTGCAGGTGCTCATGGACGAAATAGGCCTGCGCGACACCGTGGACCCCCTGGCGGGATCGTACTTCATCGAGACGCTGACCAAGGAGATGGAGGGCAAGATCCTGGAGGAGATGGCCCGGGTGGAGCGCTGGGGCGGCATGCTGGCCGCCGTGGAGAGCGGCGAGGTGCAGCGCCTGGTGGCCAGCCAGGCCTATCAGTGGGAGAAGGACCTCTTGGACGGCCGGCGGGTCAAGGTCGGGGTCAACAAGTACACCGAGGGCGGGGCGGAGCCCCAGGTGGAGCTGCACCATTACAGCGAGGAATCGGCGGAACGCCAGGTGGCTTCGCTCAAGGAAGTCAGACGCGGCCGCTCCTCGCGGGAAGTCATCCGCTGCCTGGGCGATCTGGAAAAGGCGCTCAGGGACAGGCGCAACGTGATGCCCATCCTGGTGCAATGCTGCACGGCTTATGCCACGGTGGGCGAGATGGCCGAGGTGATGCGGCAGGTGCTGGGACAGATGAAGGAGCCATCGATTTTTTGATGAGGCGGCTGGGGCGCCAGCCGGACCAGCCAAGGCGGACGGGAAGCGAGCGATGAAATACAAGATTGGCATTGACGTGGGCGGCACCTTCACCGATTTCCTGCTTTGCGCCGACGATGGCAGCTCGGAGATTTTCAAGGTGCTTTCCACGCCCCAGGACCCCAGCATCGGCACCATGGGCGGCATCGCCGAGATGGCCAAGTCCAAGGGGCTGACGGTGCCGCGGTTTTTGGATCAGGTCAGCGCCATCGTGCACGGCACCACCGTGACCACCAACGCCGTGCTAACCATGCGCGGGGCCAAGACCGGCCTGGCCACCACACCGGGCGTGCGTGATGCCCTGGAAATGCGCCGAGGCATCCGCGAGGAGCAGTACAACAACCGCTATCGAAACGTGGAGCCGGTGGTGCCCCGCTATCTGCGCCGGCCAGTGGGCGGGCGCCTGGACTATGCGGGTCGGGAGGTGGAGCCCTTCAACGAAGATGATCTGCGCGAGGCCTGCCGGCTTTTTGCCCGGGAAAACGTGGAGGCGGTGGCCATCTGCTTCATGAACTCCTTCGCCAACCCCGCCCACGAGGAGCGCGCAGCGGCCCTGCTGGCCGAGCTGTTGCCCCAGGTTTATGTCAGCGTCTCGACTCGCGTGCTGCCCTCCATCCGCTTCTACGACCGGCTTTCCACCACGGCCCTCAATGCCTTCGTGGGGCCCATCCTGCGGCGCTACCTCACTAGCCTTTTGCGCAAGCTGGAGGAAGCACGCTTCGCCGGGGTGCTGCTCATCATGCAATCCAGCGGCGGGGTAATCAGCCCCCAGGCGGCCCAGGACAAGGCCGCGGCCACCCTGCTCTCGGGACCAGCCGGCGGGCCGGTGGCCGGCGTCGCCTACGGCCAGGCCCTGGGCCAGGCCGACCTCATCACCGTGGACATGGGCGGCACCAGCTTCGACGCGGCCCTGGTCAAGGACGGCAAACCCCTGGTCACCACCGAGGGCGAAATCGACCGCCGCCGTATCGCCCTGCCCATGCTGAATGTGGTGACTATCGGCGCGGGCGGCGGCTCCATCGGTTGGATCGACGAGGGGGGACTGTTGCGCATGGGGCCGCAGTCGGCCGGCTCGGCGCCAGGGCCGGCCTGCTATGGTCTGGGTGGCGAGCTGCCCACCTGCACCGACGCCGACCTGGTGCTGGGCTATCTGGCACCCGACTACTTCGCCGGCGGGCGCATGCCGCTCTTTATGGACCAGGCTCGGCGGGCCATAGAGGAGCACGTGGCCTGCCCTCTGGGTTACAGCGTGGAGCAGGCCGCGGCGGGCATGTACCGAGTTATCAACGTCAACATGGCCGCGGCGGTGCGCGAGGTGAGCGTAAGGCAAGGCGCCGACCCCCGCGATTTCCCTCTGGTGGTGGCCGGTGGCGCCGGGCCCAACCACGCCTGCATGATCGCCCTGGAGCTGGAGATACCGCTCCTGCTGGTGCCGCGCGAGTCGTCCATCTTCTGCGCCGCCGGCATGCTCATGAGCGACCTGGAGCATGACTTCGTGCGCTCCTACCCAACGCTGCTGAAGGATCTGGACCTGCCGCGCTTCCGGCAAATCTTCGCCGGCATGCGCCAGGAGGGGTTGAGCCTTTTGACCAGCGAGGGCCTGGATGAATCGCGGGTGCGCGCGATCTACTCCCTGGACCTGCGCTACCTCAAGCAGTACCACGAGGTTAACGTGGAGATCAGCGCCGAGGAAGTCGCCAGCGGCGACGTGGCGGCCATGGCGGCGCGCTTCCACCCCGAACACAACCGCCTTTTCGGCTATGAACTGAGCGACACCGAGACCCCGGTGGAGCTGATAAACATGCGGGTCAAGACCATCGGGCTAACCGACAAGCCGCGCCTGAGCCAGGAGCCCTACCATGGCCCCGATCCCGCGCCGGCGCTCAAGGGCAGCCGCCAGGTGTACGTGCCCACCGCCGGCCAGTTCCGCGAGGTGCCGGTGTACGACGGAGCGCGCCTGCGCCACGGCATGCGTCTGTCCGGCCCGGCCATGGTGGAGCAGGAAAACACCTCCACCTTCATCACCCCCGAGTACCGCATGGTGGTGGACAGCTTCGGCACCATGACCATCTACCTGCCGGCCCTCGAGCCGCAAATCCTGGGGAGGATCGTGCCGTGAGCCAGGTTAAGATCGACAAGGTTCTAGTCTCCATCCTGCAAAGGCGCTTCAAGTCCATCACCGAGGAGATGTCCATCGCCCTGGCCCGCACCACGCGCTCGCCCATCCTCTGCGAGGCCAAGGATTTCGTCACCGGCATTTACGACGCCCAGGGACGCATGCTGGAGCAGTGCGAGAACCTGCCCATCCTGGCCTTCAGCCTGGGGCCGGTCTGCGAGTACATCATCAAGTACTTCGGCGACGACCTGCACGAAGGCGATGTCATCTTCCACAATGACGTCTTTTCCATGGGCAACCAGAACAACGACGTGGCGGCCTTCAAGCCCATCTTCTGGGAAGGCAAGCTGGTGGCCTGGGCGGCCTGCAAGGGGCACCAGGCCGACATAGGCGGCGCGGTGCGCGGCGGCTACAATCCCGAGGCCACCGAGGTCTGGCAGGAGGGCCTGCGCATCCCGCCGGTAAAGGTCTATGAGCGCGGCAAGCTGCGCAAGGATGTCTGGGATCTGATCTTCGCCAACATCCGCCTGGACATCGTGCCCGAGGACATGCGCGCCGAGATCGGCTCCTGCGTGGTGGGCGAGCGCGGCATCATCAAGCTTCTGGAGCGCTACGGCCTGGATTCCTTCGAGGCCCACAAGGAGCACCTCTTCGCCTCCACCGAGAAGATGATGCGCGCCGAAATCAGGGACATCCCCAATGGCGTTTACCGCGGCCAGGCCAACTGCCATTACGACGGCAAAAACCCGGGCAGCGTCTATACCATCCGCGTGGACATCACCGTGGCCGACGAGGAGATCGTCTTCGACTACTCGGCCACCGACGCCCAGACGCCGGGCTTTGTCAACGGCACCTACACCTCCAGCGCCTCGGCCACCCTGCTCACCTTCCTGCAAATGGTCAATCCCAACATCCCGCATAACGACGGCATGGTGCGGCCTCTAAAAATCATCATCCCCGTGGGCACCATCTTGAACGCCGCCTACCCGGCGGCCACCACCTACGGCAACCACCTGTGCCCCAACAACGCCGATGCCATCATGCGCGCCCTGGCGCCGGCCATCCCCGGCCGGGTCACCGCCGAGTGGAACGAGTTGTTGTGCTCCCTGACCACGGGCATTGACCCGCGCAAAAAGGCACCTTACGTGGACATCGGCTTCATGGGGCTCAAGGGCGGCTCGGGCGCCATCCTGGGCGAGGACGGCTACGATCACATCGGCATGATCGACGCCAGCGGCGGGGTGCTCGACCAGGACTACGAGATGTTCGAGCAGCAGACGCCCCACCTGCTCAAAAGCCACGAATACTGGACCGACTCCGCCGGGGCCGGCCGCTGGCGCGGCGGCCTGGGGGTGGTCACGGAATTCATCATCGGCAATAGCGACACCCAGGTGGTGACTTTCGGCGATGGCGACGTGGAGCCGGCCCTGGGCGCCCACGGTGGCGGCCCAGGCACCTTGAACCAGATTTGGCTGCGCTACCCCGATGGCCGCAAATACGTCTGCACCACCAAGGACCTGGTGCGCGGCGTGCCCCAGGGTACGCTGTACCATCAAGACGCCGGCGGTGGCGGCGGTTACGGCGACCCCAAGGAGCGCCCCGCCGCCAAGGTGGCTCGCGAGGTGCGCGACGAGATCATCAGCCGCCAGGCCGCCCGCGATCTCTACGGCGTGGCCTTACGGGATGACTTGAACCTGGACGAGGAAGAGACCGCACGTTTGCGCTCTTAAGCGGGGCGCTTGAGGTGGCCATGCAGGAGATCGCCTATCATCGGCCAGGCAGCTTGGCCGAGGCCCTGGAGTTGAAACAGCGACTGGGAGAGCAAGCCCGCTTCCTGGCCGGGGGCACCGACGTCATGGTGCAGGCCCACCAAAAGAAACTGGGCTGCCAGGCCATCATCAGCCTGCGAGGCCTTAAGGAGCTGCGCGGCGTGCGGCTGCAAGGCGACACGCTGCTGCTGGGGGCGGCCACCACGCTGAGCCAGGTGTTGGCCGACCCTTTCATCTCCCAGCACCTGCCGGTGCTCAGCGACGCGGCGCGGGTCATGGGCTCCACCCAGATGCGCAACGTGGCCACGGTGGGCGGCAACGTCATGAGCGCCGCGCCCAGCGGCGACACCCTCTGCCCCCTGCTGTGTCTGGAGGCGGTTTGCCACCTGGCCTCGCCGGAAGGAACGCGGCAGGTGGCGATGAGCGAGATGTTTCTGGGACCGCGCCAGAGCGCCGCCCGGTCGGGGGAGGTGCTCACCCATCTGGCCATCACCCTGCCCACGGCGGGCGGCCGGGCCAGCGCCGGGGCCTTTCTCAAGTTGAGCCGCCGCGCGGCCCTGGACCTGGCGCTGATAAACCTGGCCGTGCAGCTATGGCTCAGCCCCGACGGTGGGAGCATCGCCAAGGCCCGGGTGGCGGCGGGCGTGGTGGGACCCACTCCCCTGCGGCTAGCCGAGGCCGAGCAGGCGCTCACGGGAGCCGCGCCCACGGCGGACGCCTTGGCGCGCGCGGCCCAGTCTCTGGGCAACAGTTGCAACATCCGCGACAGCCACCGTTGCGCCGCCTGGTATCGCGAGGAGATGCTGCGGGTATTGTGCCAGCGGGCCGGGGCGCGGGCCCTGCAACGCCTGGGAATAGCGGTGGAGGTGGCAGCGTGAAGCGCGACATGGAATTCATGCTCAACGGCCAGCCGGTGCGGGTGGAGGCCCGGGGAGGCCAGACCCTGCTGCAACTGCTGCGCGATGAATTGGGCCTTAAGGGGACCAAGGAGGGCTGCGGTGCCGGCGAGTGCGGGGCCTGCACGGTGGTGGTGGATGGCCAGGCCCTGGCCTCCTGCATCTATCCGGCCCTGGAGGTGGAGGGCGCGTCCGTGACCACCATCGAGGGCCTGGCCGCGCCCGACGGCAGCCTGCATCCCCTGCAAGAGGCCTTCGTCAAACATGGCGCCGTGCAGTGCGGCTTCTGCACGCCAGGGCAGATCATGAGCGCCAAGGCCCTGCTGGACGCCAACCCCCATCCCGGCGAGGACGAGATACGCAGCGCCCTGGAGGGCAACCTCTGCCGCTGCACGGGCTACCACCAGATCGTGGAGGCGGTCAAGGCCGCGGCGGAGGAAAAGCCGTGAGCCCTCTCAACTACGTGGGCCAGCGCCTGCCCAAGGCCGACGCCCTGGACAAGGTAACCGGCCGCGCGGTGTACATCAACGACCTGGCGCGGCCGGGCATGCTGCACGGCAAGATTCTCTACTCCTCCCAGCCCCACGCCATTATCAAGAGTATCGACCTCAGCCGGGCCAAGGCCCTGCCGGGGGTGCGGGCGGTGCTCACCGGCCAGGACATCCCCGACATACCCCTGGGCTTTCTGCGCGACAACCGGCCGCTGAAGACGGGCAAGGTGCGCACCCTGCGTGACGAGATCGCCGCCGTGGCCGCCACCCATCCCGACATCGCCCAGGAAGCCATCGAGCTTATCAAGGTGGAATACGAGCCCCTGCCGGCCCTGTTCACCCCCGAGGAGGCCCTGGCCCCGGACGCTCCCCTGATCCACGAGTTGGACGCCAAGGGCCGGCCCCACAAGTCCAACAAGCTGAGCCTGCCCTGGAGGCTCAACTGCGGCGACGTGGAGGAGGGGCGTGGCCGCTCGCGTCACGTGGCCCAGGGCACCTACCGCACCACCTGGATCAGCCACTGCTGCCTGGGCACCAGCGGGGTCATCGCCGAGTTTGATCTCAAGCGCAACCTGACCATGTACTCCATCACCCAGATACCCTACCTGGCCCAGAACGACTACCTGGAGGCCTTGAAGGCCATGGGCCTGCCGGACAGCCAGGTGCGGGTGTTGTGCCAGACCATTGGCGGCGGCTTCGGGTCCAAGCTGGACACCCACTGCTACGAGTTCATCGCCATCCTGTTGGCCCGGGTTACAGGCAAGCCGGTGAAGATGCAGTTCAGCCGCGAGGAGGAATTCCTGGCCCAGGCCACCCGCCAGCCGGCCACGATGGAGGTGAGCCAGGGCTGCGACGCCGAGGGGCGCCTGACCTTCCGCGAGGTGCACATGCTGCTGGACAACGGCGGCTACACCAGCTGGGGCGCCACCACTCCCAGCGTGATGATGGTGCCCATCAGCTCGCTGTACCGGGTGCCGCACGTGCGCTACGTGGCCGAGAGCGTCTACACCAACAACCTCTACGCCCAGGCCATGCGCGGCTACGGCAATCCCCAGGCCACCTTTGGCATCGAGTCCAACCTGGACCAACTGGCGCAGATGGCCGGCCTGGACCCCGTGGAGTTTCGGCTGCTCAACGCCAACCAGCCCGGCGACGTCTCGCCCCAGGGCTTTAAGATCACCACCTGCGGCCTGAGCCAATGCCTCAACCAGGTGCGCGATCAACTGGGCTGGCGCCAGCATCGGCAGGCCAAGGAGCAGGGCGCCACGGTCAGCGGCCACCAGGCCAGGGGCCAGGGCGTGGCCAGCCTGATCCACGTGGGCGGCGGGGCGCGGGTCTACCGCTCCGACGGCCACGGCATGATTATGAAGCTGGACGACTTCGGCCGGCTGACGGTCTTCACCGGGGCCGTGGAGATCGGCCAGGGCAACGAGACGGTGCTCAGGCAGGTGGCTGCCGAGGCCGTGGGGCTAAGGTTGGAGGACGTGAGCATCGTCAGCCACGACACGGCCATTTGTCCGTGGGACGTGGGCACCCACGCCAGCCGCGCGGCCTTCATCTCCGGCAACGCCGCCATCCAGTGCGCCAACGAATTGCGGCGTAAAGTCTTCGCCCTGGCCGCCCAGCAACTGGAGGTGGAACCCGAGGACCTGGAGTTGAACCAGGGGTTATTGCTGGTGCGCCGCGGCGGCGGGGAAGGCCAGCGCCTGGCCGTGGCCGAGGCCGACGAGAGCCTGCCCCTGGCCAAGGTGCTGCGCAAGGCCCACTTCAGCCCGGGCGGGCGCATGCTGGTGGCCGAGACATTCTACGACCCGCCCAACCAGATGCTGGACCGCGAGTTCAAGGGCAATCTCTCCTGCTCCTACGCCTTCGGGGCCAGCGGCGTGGAGGTGGAGGTGGACACCCAGACCGGGCAGGTGCGCATACTAAAATATATGGCCGCCCACGACGTGGGCAAGGCGCTGAACCCCATGCTCCTGGAGGGGCAGATCTACGGCGGCAGCCTCATGGGCGTGGGCATGGCCCTGACCGAGGAGGTCAAGCTGCACCAGGGCCGGGTGGTCAATGGCAATTTCTTGGACTACAAGCTCCTGACCGCCAAGGACGTGGTGCCCATCACGCCCATCATCGTGGAA
>JAKAGJ010000052.1 GCA_021815655.1 Deltaproteobacteria bacterium
CCCCTCTTTAGGAAGAAGGCCAACGTGGCGGCAAAATTCATCACCGAACTGAAGCGCACCCACACCTGCGGCGAGCTGACCCTGGACAACGTGGGCCAGGACGTGGTGCTCATGGGCTGGGGCATGCGCCGCCGCGACCACGGCGGGCTGATCTTCGTGGACCTGCGCGACCGCACCGGCATCACCCAGGTGGTCTTCAACCCCCAGGACGCCGGCGGCGCCCACGACGAGGCCCACCAGATACGCTCCGAATACTGCCTGGCCCTCAAAGGCCTGGTGCGCCGCCGCCCCGCCGGCCAGGACAACGACAAGCTCATTACCGGCCAGATCGAGGTGGTGGTCGAGGACTTCGAGATCCTGGGACCCAGCCAGACCCCGCCCTTCATGCTGGAGGAATGGGTGGAGGTCAACGAGAACGTGCGCCTGCGCTACCGCTATCTGGACCTGCGCCGGCCCGAGATGTTCAAGAACCTGCTATTGCGCCACCAGGCCGCCCAGGCCGCGCGGGGCTATCTGAACAGCCAGGGATTTCTGGAGGTGGAGACGCCCTTCCTCACCCGCTCCACCCCCGAGGGCGCCCGCGACTTCCTGGTGCCCAGCCGCTTGAGCCGTGGCTCCTTCTACGCCCTGCCCCAATCGCCGCAGTTGTTCAAGCAGCTCCTCATGGTGGGCGGGGTGGAGCGCTACTACCAGATCGCCCGCTGCTTCCGCGATGAGGACCTGCGCGCCGACCGCCAGCCCGAGTTCACCCAGGTGGACCTGGAGATGAGCTTTGTCTGCGAGGAAGACGTCATGAACCTCACCGAGGGGCTAGTAGCCTCCATTCTGGAGGCCGCCGGGCAGGTGATGCCCCGGCCGGTGCCCCGGCTGACCTATGCCGAGGCCATGGCCCGCTACGGCCTGGACGCCCCGGACGTGCGCTTCGGCCTGGAGCTGAAGGACGTGGCCGACCTGGTGGGCGACGCCGAGTTCAAGCTGTTCAAGGAGGCCGTGGCCAAGGGCATGATGGTCAAGGCCCTCAACGGCAAGGGCATGGCCGGGCTGTCGCGCAAGGACCTGGAGGACCTCACGGGCTTCGTGGGCACCTACGGCGCCAAGGGCCTGGCCTGGGTCAAGATCAAAGCCGCCGGCGAGTGGCAATCGCCCATCGCCAAGTTCTTCACCCCCGGGCACCAGGAGCGTCTCAATGAGCGCCTGGAGGCCGCCGAGGGCGACATCCTGTTCTTTGGCGCTGACGTGCCCAAGGTGGTCTGCGAGTCCCTGGGGCGCCTGCGCCTGGAGCTGTCCCGGCGCTTCGAGCTGACCAAGGGCGCGCCGCTGACCTTCTGCTGGGTGACCCACTTCCCCCTGTTGGACTATGACCTGGAGGCCAAGCGCTGGGTGGCCATGCACCACCCCTTCACCTCGCCCAGCCCCGAGGACCTGCCGCTGTTGGACAGCGATCCGGGCCAGGTGCGGGCGCGGGCCTATGACCTGGTGCTCAACGGCAGCGAGATTGGCGGCGGCAGCATCCGCATCCACACCCAGGCCATGCAGCAGAGGCTCTTCGAGGCCTTAAGCATCAGCCAGGAGGAGGCCTCGGAAAAGTTCGGGTTCTTGCTGGAGGCCCTGACCTTCGGCGCGCCGCCCCACGGCGGCCTGGCCCTGGGCTTTGACCGTCTGGTGGCCATTCTGGCCGGCCAGCCCTCTATTCGAGAGGTTATCGCCTTCCCCAAGACCCAGAAGGGCACCTGCCCGCTCACCGGCGCCCCCGGCAAAGTGGATCAGGTTCAGCTTCTGGAACTGGGGCTTCGGGTGGAGAAGGCTTCATAAGGGCCTAATTTTCGAGTTGCAAACCTGTTGACAGTAAGTAATATACGTGCCTAAAATGTCTCTGTGCGCGGGGTTGCCTGTGCAGTCGGGATATTCCGCCTAAATAGACGGGAGCGACCGCAGTCCCTGGGTGAGTCGTGCCGAAGCAAAGCAGTTCGAGTTTGCCGGTTAACTTGGGAAGGAGGGTTTCTGGAATGAAGAAGCTGGTTAAAGTTTTCCCCTGGATTGCCGCTCTGGTCGCGCTGGCCATGCTCAGCGGGTGCGCGGCAGTGTGTGGCGTGGAAGAGCAGGCCAAGGTTGCTCCGCCTCCCCCGCCGAAGAAGTGGGAGGGTGCTCCCGCGCCCGTGACCGAGGCTCCGGCCCCGGCCCCGGCCCTGCCCACCACCTACACGGTGGAGAAGTGTGACGATCTGTGGAGCATCTCCGCCAAGCCGCAGATCTATCAGGACGCCATGATGTGGCCCTGCATCTTCAACGCCAACAAGGCCAAGATCAAGAACGCCAACAAGCTGAAGGTCGGCATGGTCCTGAGCATTCCTCGCGACCTGACCGATGCCCAGAAGGCTGACTGCCGCAAGCAGGCCGCCAAGTTCCCGAAGTACGTCGTGCCCAAGGGCGCCAAGCGTTACTGCCCGCCTAAGTAAGGACCAATGACCGGGTAGGGACCGCCCAGGGCGGTCCCTACCCGGACTCCTTGCGAAGAACGGGGAGGGGGCACCCTAGACGGGTGCCCCCTCCCCTGATTTTTGGGGCCGGGCCGTGGGCCGGCCGCGGTCCGGGAATTGTCATCCGCCGTCATTAGCCCTGCGCCCCACAGGCCCCATGTTCAATATCCCGCTGCGCTGCCGCCGGCTACCGGTATAATTACCACCTATAACCC
This sequence comes from Deltaproteobacteria bacterium, assembly GCA_021815655.1. Lineage (GTDB taxonomy): Bacteria > Desulfobacterota > Desulfarculia > Desulfarculales > Desulfarculaceae > JACRDC01. Next base: position 2,693 of record JAKAGJ010000052.1, read on the forward strand.
ATGCCGAGAGAGACCAATGGCCAAGTGGAACCCCCGCCGGAGATTATTGGACCACACCCATCAGGCCCAGTTCACCAGCCTGGTGGAGACCTCGGAGCCCCAGCTTCTGAGGGACGTGTTCCCCTATAACGAGGTGTGCCGCATCGACTTCGACCACAAGATCCAGCCTCTGGATCCCTCGGACGAAATGCTGATAACCGACACCACCTTCCGCGACGGCCAACAGGCGCGGCCTCCTTATAAAGTAGAGCAGATCGTCAATCTATACGACATGATGCACCGCCTATCCGGTCCCAAGGGCATCATCCGTCAATGCGAGTTCTTCCTTTACGCCCCCCGCGACCGCGAGGCCGTGGAGCGCTGCCAGGCCCTGGGGCACCGCTTCCCCGAGATCACGGGCTGGGTGCGGGCCAGCAAGGACGAACTCAGGGTGGTCAAGCAGATGGGGCTCAAGGAGACGGGCATTCTCACCTCGGTGAGCGACTACCATGTCTTCCTCAAGCTGGGCCTGGACCGCAAGACCTGCATGGACCGCTACCTGGGGGTGGTCAAGGACGCCTTGAGCCTGGGAATCGTGCCCCGCTGCCACCTTGAGGACGTGACCCGGGCCGACATCTACGGATTCGTGGTGCCCTTTGCCCTGGAGATATCCAAGCTGCGCGAGGAATCGGGGGTGCCCATCAAGATGCGCCTGTGCGACACCATGGGCTACGGCGTGCCCTACCTTGGCTCCGCCCTGCCCCGCTCGGTGGCCAAGCTGGTGCGGGCCATGATCGACGACGCCGGCTGCCCGGGCAAGCTTCTGGAGTGGCACGGCCACAACGATTTCTACAAGGTGCTTATCAACGGCACCACGGCCTGGCTCTATGGCTGCGGGGCGATCAACGGCTCGCTCTTGGGCTTTGGCGAGCGCACGGGCAACACCCCGGTGGAAGGCCTGGTCATGGAGTACATCCAGCTCAAGGGCAAGGATGACGGCATGGACACCCGGGTCATCACCGAGATCGCCGAGTACTTCGAGAAGGAGATCGGCCACCGCATACCGCCGGCCACCCCCCTGGTGGGGCGCGACTTCAACTCCACCTCGGCCGGCATCCACGCCGACGGACTCATCAAGAACCCGGAGATCTACAACATCTTCGACACGGAGCTGATCCTGGGCCGGCCCTACACCATCGCCATCACCGACAAGTCGGGGGCGGCCGGGGTGGCCCACTGGGTCAACCAGCGCCTCAAGCTGGCCGACGACAAGCGGGTGGACAAGCGCCATCCCGGCGTGCAGAAGATATACAAGTGGGTCAAGGACCAGTACGACGAGGGCCGGCTGACCACCATCGGCAGCGCCGAACTGGAGGTGGTGGCCCGCAAGCAGCTGCCGCAGCTTTTCCTCAGCGAGTTCGACCGCTTGAAGGACCGCGCCCGCAAGATAGCCATCACCCAGTGTACCGACCTGCTCAACCGGCCCGAGTTCCAGACCATGGCCCCGGCGGTCATGGAGCCGGTGCTGGAGGCCTTTTTGGAGCAGAACCCCTTCATTCAGTTCCTCTACGTGGTCAACACCAACGGCTATAAGGTGACGCGCAACATCACCCATATAACCGACAAGGCCAAATATGGCCGCGCCAGCCTGGACGTGGACTTCAGCGACCGCGACTGGTTCGTGGAGCCCATGCGCGACGGCAAGGTGCACGTCAGCGATTTCTATACCAGCAAGATCACCGGCGCCTTGTGCATGACCGTCAGCGGGCCGGTGCGCGACGACAACGAGCAGATCGTGGGTGTCTTGGGCGCCGATATCCGCTTCGAGGAGTTGGCCAAGATGGAGGACGAACCCAGCGAGGAGGAGCTGGCCTAGCCCTTGCGGGGCCGGCGCCAGGGGGAGCTTTGATCTTGACTAGATGGCGGCAGGCGTTTTATCCTGCCCTGGTTCTTGGCAAAGTGAGCTTATAGGGAATAACCCCAGGCAGGCCGTCGCTTGCCCGCGGCTAAACGAGGAGGACGACGTTGGCAGACATCAAGGCACCCATGGGTGGCAAGGTCATTAAGGTCTCGGTTAACGTGGGCGATGCCATCGCCGAGGACGACGAGGTGGCCGTGCTGGAGGCCATGAAGATGGAAATGCCCATCCTCTCCGAGGAGGACGGCACCGTGGCCGAGGTCAAGGTGGCGGCCGGGCAGACCGTGGAGGCCGACCAGGTCATCATCGTCCTGAAGTAGGCGACAGGACCTGCCCCGCGGCGGAACGCCCTGGATCAAAAACGGGCGGGGATAAACCCCGCCCCTACGAAGAAGGCCCTTGCTCGCCTTTGGTATTCGTAGGGGCGGGGTTTATCCCCGCCCGCGTTTTTTCTAGCAGGACGTTGAAAAACAGCCTACCCCGTCGCCATCTCCTGCCCCTTGGCCAGGGCCAGGCGGTTGGCCGCCATCTTGCTCTCTGGGAACATCCCGCCCAAGACCGCCTCCACCTGCGCCGCCGAAAGGGGCAGGAGCCCGCAGGCCAAGAGTGCCCCCAGCATCACCACGTTGGCCAGGATGGGCGCGCCCAGGGCAAAGGCCGCCTCGGTGGCCGGCAGCCAGTACAGGCGGCCGCACAGTCCGGCGATGGCCTGTTTGAGCTGGTCCAGGTCGGGGTAGCGGTCCTGGCCGCTCTGCACGTTCAGGGGTATCAGCGGCCGGTCGTTGGTCAGCACCACCACCCCGGGGTGGCCGTACTGGCCCAGCACCCTTAAGGCCTCCAGGGGCTCCAGGCTGACGATGGCCGTGGCCTGGTTCTCGGGGATCAAGGGGCCAAGGGCCGGGCCCGTGCTGACGCGCACCTGGCTCATCACCGCCCCGCCGCGCTGGCTCAGGCCGTAGGTCTCGCCCACGGTGACGGTGTAGCCGGCCTGCAAAAGCGTCCGGCCCAGCACCTGGCTGGCCAGCACGTTGCCCTGGCCGCCCACGCCGGTGATGACGATATCCAGCGGTTCGCGGTAAAGCGCCTTCATGCCGCCGCCTCCTTGGCCTCGGCCCGGATGGCCCCGGCCGGGCAGATCTGGGCGCAGACCCCGCAGCCCACGCACACCACCTCGTCGATGACCGCCCGGCCCGTCTTCTCGTCGAAGGAAAGCCCCGGACAGCGGAAGGCCCGGCTACAGAAGCGGTGGCAGCCGCAGTCGTCGCCCCGGCATAGCCCCTGGTCTATGGTCATATGATAGGGGTGGCCTCCGCGCCGGCCCTGCACCAAGGCGCACACCCGGCGGAAGATAAGCACCTTGAGCCCCGGCGCGCCCTGCACGGCGTCGAAGACCGCCTCCTGGGCGGCGGCCAGGTCATAGGGGTCCACCACCTGGAAGTCCAGGCCCAAACCCCGGCAGACGTCCTCCACGTCCACCGAGGTGCCGGCCTGCCCGGTGGCGGTCATGCCGGTGCCCGGGTGGGGCTGGAATCCGGTCATGGCCGTGGCCGAGTTGTCCAGCACGATGAGCAGGTAGTTTGACTGGTTCCAGCGGGCGTTGACCAGCCCGGGCAGGGCGGCGTGGAAGAAGGTGCTGTCGCCCACCACGCTCACCACCGGCTGGTCGAAGCCCTGCTCCTTGAGCTTGCCCAGACCGGAGGCCACCCCCAGGCCCGAGCCCATGCAGTGCACCGAGTTGACCCGCCTGAAACCGGTGGTGTGAATCCCCAGGGTGTAGCAGCCGATGTCGCCGCTGACAATGCCCTGGCGTCCGTCCAAGGCAAGAGCCTGCTTGATGGCCCAGTAGCTGGCCCGGTGGGGGCAGCCCGGACAGAAGCCGAATTCCCGGAAGGGCACCAGCTGGGCGTTGGCCTGCTGGACCTGGGCGGCGTAGGCCGGGTCGGCGCCCCGCCAGTCCAGGCCCAGGATGGCCCCCATGGCCCGGGCCAGGCGGCCGGGGCTCAGCTCGCCCACGCGGGGCAGGTGCCCCGAGGCCTTGCCGAAGAAGCGCTTGACCCCCAGGTCGGGGGCGTGCTGGGCGTAGAAGGCCTTGACCTCGGTTTCGATGAAGGGGTCCACCTCCTCGGCGAACAGTACCTGGCCGGCGGCGGCCAGATGCTTGAGCAACAACGCCTCGTCCAGGGGCCAGGTGCAGGCCAGCTTCAACAGCCCCACGCGATCAGCCGCGCCCAATAGGGCGGCGGCCTCGGCGGCGTAGAGGGCCGAGCTGCCCGAGGCGATGACCAACAGTTCCGGCGCCGGAGGGCCGCTGTAGGTGTTGAAGCCGCTTCCAGCCATGATCTGCCCGGCTTTTGCCAGCTTGTCCTTCATGGCCTGATGCTTGGCCACCACCGGGGTGGTGGACCAGGCCTGCTTGGGGTCCCAGTGGGGGCGGGGCCGGGAGTTGGGCAGGGGGCCGGGCACCACGCCGGCCCGGGTGTGGCTGAGCCGGCTCAAGGAGCGCAGCACCACCAGGTTGCCGATGGCCTCGCTCAGATCAAAGGCGAACTTGGTCATGGCCAGGCACTCGGCGGGGGTGGTCGGCTCCAACAGCGGCAGGTCGGCCAGGCGGGCTATGAAGCGGGCGTCCTCCTCGTTGGTGGAACTGATGCCCGAGGGGTCGTCGGCGGTGACCAGCACCATGCCGCCCCTGGTGCCGCTGATGGTCAGGTTGCAGATGAAATCCTGGGCCACGTTGACCCCGTTCTGCTTCATGGAGGCCATGGCCCTCAAGCCCGTGAAGCTGGCGGCGGCGGCGGTCTCCACGGCCACCTTCTCATTCACCGACCACTCCACGTAGATGCCGGCGCTGGCGGCGCTGTCGGCCAGGCTCTCCAGTATCTCGCTGCTGGGATTGCCGGGATAGGCCGCGGCCAGGCTCAGGCCGGCCTCCAGGGCGCCTCGGGCGATGGCCTCGTTGCCCTGCAAGAGGGCGATCTCGCCGGGCTTGAGCTTGGTCAGATCAGCCATGGACCCGCTCCTTCCAGGCCGCGCGGGCGCGGGCGCGCTTGTTGGCGGCGGCGGTGCAAAGGTGCTCATAGGACTGGCGGGGCATCTCCTCGATCTCCAGGAGCCCCTGGCTCCGGGCCAGGTCCAGGAGTTCCCGCCCCTGGGGGCTGCGCACCAGGATGGTGTTCCATCCCGGCCGCCCCTCGGCGGCGCCCACCGACAGGTCGGCCAGCTCGCTGGTCAGGTCCGGGCACAGGCCGCATCCCGGCAGGACCACCGGGCGCACGTCATCCAGGGGGATGGCCGCGCTACCCTTGCGGGTGGTCACCTCCAACACGCCGGCCGGCGGCGGCGGGAAGTCGGCCCGGGTCACCGGTTCCCGCACCCCGGCGGCCTCCAGGACCCCGCGCAGGCCGCGGGCCGAAAGGTTCAGGGTGCAGAACAAACCCACGATGAGTTTCAGGCGCCGGGCCTGGGCATAGCGGGGGTGGCCGGCCATGGCGGCGGCGGCCAGCACCTGGCAGGGCAGGCCCACCAGGCCCAGGGCGTGCTCGGCCGGCTCGGCCAGGGCCTGGTTCAATGCCGAGAGCGAGCCCCCGGCGGCGTAGATGGAGCCGCTGGCGGCCAGCACCTCGGCCCGCTCGCGCACGCGCACGCCCTCGGGCGCGCCGCGCAGGCCGGCCTGGGTCAGCACCGCCTCGCCGATGAGCCCCTCCGCCAGGGCCAGGGACATCAGCGCGCTGACCACGCCACCATATTGCACCCGCCCAGCCAGATCCGGCGACAAGGCCCGCGCCCACCAGGCATCCAGCACCGGCCCCAGGGGCTCGGCCTGGGGTCGGCCCAGGGCCGCCAAGAGGTCCGCGCGCTTGCGGTCGGGATCGGGTTCCGGGGCCTGGGGGCAGATGTCGATGCACCGCCCGTCCTCTAGCCCGCAGGCGTCGGGCGCGGCCACCTGGCCGTCGTGAAATACGAGATAGGGGCACAGCCCCACGCAGGCGCCGCAGGCCACGCACCAGCCGGGGTCCAGTACCTGGGCCTTGAGGCGCTCCAGGCTGGCCGCCGAAAGCTGGCTGGCCGCAAGTGCAGAGGTCATGGGTTTTCCTCCCGGCGCCCGCTCACCTGGGCGTCTCCCCGACCTGACGGGTTGGTGTTTGTGACGAACTGCCAACTAGTTGGGTGTATACCCACGCCATATGCCTCAACAAGGATTAGCAGCCTCGGCGGTAAAAAGCAACGCCCTGGTGTAAGCTGAAGGCCATGCCCCCATGGCCATCGCGTCCGCCCCTGGTTTTGATGGCTTGTCGGCCGGGGCAAACC
>JAKAGJ010000053.1 GCA_021815655.1 Deltaproteobacteria bacterium
CCTACTACAACCACAGGAGGCCACATGCCTCCCTGAACCATAAACCACCACTCTCCAGGCTGGCCTGCTGTGCACAACCTGTTTGACAACTACACCTAGCCTGATTTTAGGGCGGCTGGCCCCGGAGGGCAATGGCCATGCGCGGGTTGGGCAAAGGGTATCAGGCCAAAATGGTCCCCGCCGGCTTGCGCAATGGGGTATGCACCCCCTTACCCCACCCGGCGCGCCTGGGCTAACATCAATATCGAGTGGAGCAACAGGCACGAGCGCCCAGCAGGGTCGGCGCATTGTCGAGGCCATGACAGGGGAGGAGGGCCATGGACAAGAAGGTTTTGGTGGCGGTGGACGGTTCGCGCGCCTCGCTGATAGCCCTGGACTACGTGGCCGTGATGGAGGCCGCGGTGATCCCCGACCTGTGGGTGACGCTCTTTCACGTGGAGGAGAGCATCCCCCAGGGCCTGCGCTCCGAGATGGGAAAGACCCCCGAGTCCTTCCGCCGCCTCCAGGCCATGGAGGAGCGCATCGCCCAGCGCACGGCCCTGGTGCTAGAGCGCGCCCGCCAGCGCCTGTTGGACGCCGGCCTGGACCGGGCCAAGCTGGAATGCGCCCACCAGGGACGGGCCATGGGCCTGGCCAAGGACATCGTCTTCCGCGGCGAGCACGGCAACTTCGACGCCGTGGTGCTGGGGCGCCGGGGGCTGTCCAGGATGGAGGAGATGTTTCTGGGCAGCGTTACCAACAAGGTGGTGCAGCACGCCGACCGGGTGCCGGTGTGGGTGGTGGGCGGCCTGGTCAAGAGTTGCCGCGTGCTCTGCGCGGTGGACGCCTCCGAGGGCTCCATCCGGGCCGTGGATCACCTGGGGTTCATGCTCTCGGGCAACAAGGACTGCCGCGTCACCCTGTTCCACGCCAGCCCCAACCTCTCGGCCCTCAAGGCCCTGGACATGGAGCCGGGACAAACGGGGCTGTTGTCCCAGGACATCATGCAGGACGACCTGGCGCGCATGGCCGGGTTCTACGAGGAGGCCCGCCGGCTGCTGGCCCAGTCGGGGCTGGAGCCCGATCAGGTGGAGATGGTCAGCCGCGAGTCCCCGGGCGTGGCCAAGGCGATCATGGATGAGTTGCGCCAGGGCCAGTACGGCACCGTGGTGCTGGGCCGGCGCGGCGAGGGCAAGGCCTTCTGGCTGGGGCACGTCAGCGACCGTATCCTAAGGAACTGCCAGGAGGCGGCGGTGTGGGTGGTGGGCTAGCCGGCGCAGCGGGATCGCCAACGGGCAATGCGCGTGGAGGCGCGCCCGCGCCATCCCGGCGTACCAGTCCGCCCATAAACAGCTCCGCGCCCGCCAACGACCAAGGGCGCCTCCCGGCCCGCGCCGGAGGACGCCCTTGCCTGGCCGGCGGACTACTTGCTGGGATTGAGTAGAGCCTTGACCTGGGCCGCGGACTTGAAGGTCATGCGCTTCTTGGCCGTGATCTTGATCTGCTCGCCGGTCTTGGGATTGACGCCCTTGCGCGCCTTGGCCTTCTTGAGGGAGAAGGTGCCCAGGCCCGCCACGCGCAGGGGACGTCCGGCCTTCACCTCTTTGACCACCAAGGTGACGAAGGACTCCAGAACCGCCTTGGCCGCGGTCTTGGCGATGCCCGCGTCCTTGGCCATCTGGTCGATCATCTCCAACTTGGTCATCGCTTTCTTTGCCATTTGCCCCTCTCATAATAAGAGAACCGTTTTTCGCAATTGAAGCATCTTCGGCGGTGCAAAGTCAATCGCCCGCGACGAAATAAATGCATTTAAGCCCCGTGAAGGCCTAAAAAGTTGACGCTCAGCCTCTGGCGCCCTGTCCAGCAGGGGTCTGGGGAGGTGCCGGCCGCGCCGGGCGGCGGGCCGCCGACCAGTCTTGGCTCGGCCTTGACGGATGCCGGCCCGGGGATTACCATTGCATAAAGATATCGTATTTCGATATTTATTAACGGGCCCGGATGGAGGACCGCCGTGGACTACCTGATTCTGTGCCTGACGGCGCTGGTGGCCTCGGGGCTCACCCTGTTCTCGGGTTTCGGCCTGGGCACCCTGCTGCTGCCGGCCCTGGCCCTGCTTTTCCCCCTGCCCGTGGCCGTGGCCGCCACGGCCCTGGTGCATCTGGCCAACAACCTGTTCAAGCTGGCCCTGCTGAGGCGCAGCGCCGTCTGGCCGGTGGTGCGGCAATTCGCCCTGCCCGCCGCGGCGGCGGCCCTGCTGGGGGCCTGGTTGCTGGGGCTCCTGGCGGCTATGCCGCCGCTGTTCAGCTACAGCCTGGGACCCCGCCCGGCCCAGGTTAGCCTGGTCAAGCTGGTCATCGGCCTGTTGATCCTGGGCTTCGCCTGGCTGGAGCTCATGCCCTCCCTGGAGGAGCGCCTGCGCCCCGTGGGCCAACATCTGGCCCTGGGCGGCCTGCTCTCCGGCTTCTTCGGCGGGCTCTCCGGCCATCAGGGCGCCTTCCGCGCCGCCTTTCTGCTGCGCGCCGGCCTGGAGAAAGAAGCCTTCGTGGCCACCGGCGTGGCCTGCGCCGTGCTGGTGGACTGCGCGCGGCTGATGGTCTACGGCCAGGGCCTGTGGCGCGGCCACCTGGACCTGCTGGCCCAGGCCGGCGGCCTGCCCAAGGTGGTGGCCGCCTGCCTGGCGGCTTTTTTGGGGGCCTACCTGGGCAAGCGCCTGCTGGGCAAGATCACCATGCGGGCCGTGCGCCTGACGGTGGCTGTGATGATGGGGCTGGTGGGGCTGGGCCTGGCGGCGGGGTTGGTCTAGGAGCCCCGCCTGGCCAGGCGCAGCAAGAGGTTGCCGGCCACCTGCCGGCGGTAGGCGGCGCTGGCGCGGCCGTCGTCAATGGGGCTCAAGGCCTGGCGGGCCAATTGGGCGGCAGCTTGCAGGCTGGCGTCGTCCAATGGCCGGCCCAGCAGGGCCTCCTCGGCCGCGGGCACGCGCAGCACCGTGGGGCCCACGCTGCCCCAGGCCAGGCGCGCCCTTGTGACCAGGCCGCTCTCATCCCTGGCGATCAGGGCCGCCAGGCTCACCACGGCGATGGCCAAGGCCTGGCGGCGTCCCACCTTCTCGAAGTGCGCGATGCTCCAGGCCGGCTGCTGGGGCACCCACACGCCATAGAGAACTTCGCCGGGCTTTAAGGCCGTGCGCCCCGGACCCAGGATGAAATCGCCCATGCCCAGGCGCCGGCTGGCCGAGGCCGAACGCACCTCCACCTGGGCCTCAAGGGCATACAGCGGCGCCAAGGTGTCACCGGCCGGCGAGGCTGTGCACAGGTTGCCGCCCAGGGTGCCCTGGTTGCGGATCAAGGGCGAGCCCAACACCGCCAGGGCCTGCCGCAGGATAGGCAGATGCTCGCGCACCAGGGGATGCTCCAGCAACAGGCTGTGGGTGGCCATGGCGCCCAGGAAAAGCCAGCCTGGCTCCTGGGCCTGCACGCGCCCCAACTCGACGATGCGCTCCAGGCCGATCAGCGCCGGCGGGTCGCCCAGGCCTTGGCGCAGGCGCACCAAGAGGTCGCTGCCCCCAGCCAAGAGCGCCGCGCCGGGGTGAGCCGCCATGAGGTCCCACAGCTCGGCCAGGCTGCTGGGTAGATGCACGGGCCTCATGCCTGGTCCTCCCCCGGGCCGGCGGCCAGGGCCACGGCGTCCACGATTTTGTGGTAGCCCGTGCAGCGGCAGAGGTTGCCGGCCAGGGCCTGGCGAATCTCTTGGCGGCTGGGCCGGGCCTGGCGCTCCAGCAAGGCCACCGAGGAGAGCACCATGCCCGGCGTGCAGAATCCGCACTGCACCGCCCCGGCCTGGGCGAAGGCCGCCTGCACCGGGTGCGGCCCCTGGGCGCTGGCCAGGCCCTCGATGGTCAGCACCTGGCGCCCTTGCAGTTGGGCGGCCAGGAGCAGGCAGGACAGACGCGGCAGGCCGTCCAGCAGGATGGTGCAGGCCCCGCACTCGCCGGCCCCGCAGGCCTCCTTGACCCCGGTGAGCCCCAGATCCTGGCGTAGCAGGTCAACCACCCGGCGGTCGGGGGCGGCGTCCACCACCTTGGGTCGTCCGTTGAGGATGAACTCGATTTTCACCAACCAGCCTCCTTGCCTGACCCTACCCGTCGCAACGGGAGCCGCCAACGCCGGCCAAAACCATTGCCTGGCCCGACCCGTATTGGGAGCCAAGGCACTTGGCTTGGCGCGGCAGGTCAACCACCCGGCGGTCAGGGGCGGCGTCCACCACCATGGGCCGGCCGTTGAGGATGAACTCGATAATCATGATGCGCTCGGTTCTGTTTGGTTCAGGGCCGCCAGCACCCGTTCCGGCGTGAACGGAGCCTCAACCAGATGGCGGCCCAGGGCCTGGGCCAGGGCATTGCCCACCGCCGGCAAGGGCCCGTCGATGCCGATCTCGCCGCAGCCCTTGAGCCCCAGGGGGCCGCTCTGTTCCCAGGTGGGCACGGCCAGGCACTTAATCTCCGGCAGGTCCAGGCTGGTGGGGATGAGATAGGTGGACAGGTCGCGGCACTGGGGCAGGCCCTCGGGAGCCGGGAAGTCCTCCAGCAGGGCGTAGCCCAGGCCCTGAGCCACGCCACCCTGCATCTGCTGCTCCCATATCTGGGGGTTGAGCACCTGGCCGCAGTCGGCGGCCACCAGGTAGTCGCACACCCTGACCAGGCCGGTCAGTTCGTCCACCTCCACCCGGGCCAGATGCACGGCATAGGAAAAAACGCCATGGGGCAGGCCGTGCAGTTGCAGGGCCGGGTCGGGGCTGGGGCGCTCCGGCACCACCGGCGCGCGATAGCGGTGGCTGGCCGTGCGCTCGGCCGGGTCCAGCAGCGAGGCCAGGCGTTTGAGGTCCAGTTCGCGCCCCGAGGGCAGGTGCTTGAGCCGCCCCGGCAAGAGGACCATCTCCGCCGGCGAGGCGGCGAACATGGCGTCCGCGCCCCGGGCCAAGAGCCGTTCCTTGAGGGCCGTGGCCGCCGGCAGCAGGGCGTTGGCAAAGACATAGGTGGTGCGGCTGGCCGAGGCCGAGCCCGAGGGCAGGGTGCGGTCGGTGTCGGGCAGCACCAGTTCCAGGCCGGCCAGGTCCTGGCCCAGGACCATGCCCGCCAGTTGCAGGCAGGTGCCGGCGTTGCCTTGGCCCATGTCCACCACCCCGCAGTAGACCCTAAAGACGCCCTCGGCGGTCAGCTCGATCTTGGCGTTGGCCACGTCGGGGATGATGGGGCCGTAGCCCAGGCCGTGCATCACCGCCGCCAGGCCCAGACCCCGGCGCCGCCCGGGCGGGGCCTCTTTCCGCCAGGCCTGGCCCCCGCGCCACAGCCGGTGAGCGGCCACCTCCTCCAGGCAGGCGGCCAGGCCCGTGGAGCCGGTCAGCGTCACGCCCACGGGGTTGATATCGCCGCGCCTGAGGGCGTTGCGCCGGCGCAGCTCAAGGGGGTCCAGGCCCAGGCGGCCGGCCAGCAGGTCCATGGCCTGCTCCATGGCCGCCGCCACCTGGGGCACGCCGAAGCCCCGGAAGGCCCCGCTCAGGGGGTTGTTGGTGTAGACCGCCAGGCCGTGCAGGTCCACGTGGGCAATGCGGTAGGGACCGGCGGCGTGCTCCAGGCCCAGGGTCAGCACCGCGCCGCCCAGGTGGTCGTAGGGGCCGGTATCATATACCGCGCGCATGGCCAGGGCCTGCAAGCGTCCTTCTTGGTCGGCGCCCAGGCGGTAATGCAGGCGCGCGGGGTGGCGCTTGCTGCTGGCCAAGAGGCTCTCCTCGCGCTCCAGCCACATCTTCACCGGCCTTCCGCCGGCGTGCAGGGCGGCCAGGCCCAAAAGGCTCTGCACGGTGATGCCGTCCTTGCCGCCGAAGGCCCCGCCGGCATAGGGCGCCACGATGCGCACCTGCCCCGGCTCCAGCCCCAGCACCTCGGCCACCTCGGCGCGGTCGCGGAAGGGGGTCTGGGTGGAGACAACGATGGTCACCCGGCCGTCCTCGCCCCGCTGGGCCCAGCCGTTCTCGGTCTCCAGGTAGGCGTGCTCCTGGCGGGGCAGGTCGTAGCTGGCCTCCACCACCACCGGGCAGTCCTCCAGGGCCGCCGCGCCCTGGCCGGTCACCACTCGCCCCTCCAAGAGCAGGTTGCCCTGGGGGCGCTCCTCGTGCACCAGGGGCGCGCCGGGCTTGAGGGCCTCCTCCGGGTCAAAGACTCCCGGCAGGGGCTCCAGGTCGGCCCGGATAAGACGCAAGGCCCGGGCCAGGGTTTCCTGGTCTGAAGCCAGCACCAGGGCCAGGGCGTCGCCCACGTAGCGCGCCTTGTCAGCCACCAACACCGGCTGGTCCTTGAGCACCACGCCCTGGCGGTTGACCCCCGGCACGTCGGTGGCGGTGAGCACCGCCACCACGCCGGGCAGGGCCCGGGCCGCCGCCAGGTCCAGGCCCCTGAGGCGGGCGTGGGGCAAACCGGCGCGCTTGACGCCGGCCCACAACACCCCCGGCGGGTAGTGGTCGCAGGCGAACTTTTCGGCGCCGCTAGCCTTGGCCGCCGCATCCAGGCGGGGCGGGCGTCCGATCTCCAGGGGTGGTTCGCGGGTGGTCATGGGCTTGATCCGCCTGAGTGTTGCCGTGTTCAGCCCTCATTTATGTTGCTCCGGCCTGGCTTTGTCAAAGCAAAACTGGTGGCTCCGGACAAGCTGGGGCTTGGCAAGCGACCCTGTCCGGGTTAGAAATAGCCATTAACCATCGCCCCGGCCCTCACCTCCAGCAAGGCGGCCCCATTTGAGCGCTCCACCCACCCCCGCCAGCCCCGCCGCCCATGGCCTGTTCAACCGCGGCTTCGTGGTCATGTGCCTGGCCGCCTTTCTCACCTTCTGCAACATGGCCGTGTTTTTCGCCTTTGGCGGCTACTTGCGCACCCTGCCCGTTGACCCCCAATGGCACGGCGCCATAATCGGCGTCTTCGCCCTGGTGCCGCTCCTCTTGCGCCCCCTGGTCAGCCCTTTCTTCACCCCGGCCAACGCCCCGCGGGCCATGATCTGGTGCTCCCTGGGCGTGGCCGCCTGCCTGTTCCTCTACAACCTGGCCCAGGGCGCCGCCAGCCTGCTCTTGGTGCGCGTCCTGCACGGCGCGGTTTACGTGCTGTTGATGAGCGCCAACCTGGCCGGGATAGTGGGCTGCATCAATCCGCAAAAAAGCGGCCAGTCCTTCGGCTACGTGGCGGTTATCGTGCTGCTGCCCTACGCCGTCATTCCGCCGGCCATGACCTGGGCCGGCGAGCGCCTGGGCGGCTATCTGTACCAGCTCAACCTCACGGCCCTCTTGATGCTCCTGATCCCGCCCCTGATGCTCCTGCTCAAGGGCGGCCTGGTCCAGGGCGGGGCCATTCCCTCCGCGCGCCCCAGCCGGAGCGAGATTTTCAGCAACCTGCGCGACAAACGCATCCAGAGCCTGCTGGGCCTGGCGCTGTTGCTCTACACCAGCTTCGCGGCGCTGTTCTTCTACGTGCAGGGCTTCGCCGTGGGCCTGGGCATCGCCAACCCGGGCTGGTTCTTCACCTGCTCCACCCTCACCGAGATTCTGGTGCGCGTGGTGGCTGGCGGCTTTTTTGACCGCGGGGCCAAGCGCCTGCCCCTGGCCGGCTCCCTGGCTCTGCTGGTGGCCTGCTTCCTGGGGCTGAACCTGGTGGCCGGACAGGCCGCCTTCCTGGGCCTGGGTCTGTTGTTCGGTCTGGCCCTGGGGGTGGCCATGCCCATGATAAACGCCCTGGCCTTTGACCTCTCCACCCCCCGCCTGCGGGCCTACAACTCCAATCTGGGCATGCAGATGTTCCAGGGCGGCTTTTTCCTGGGCCCGCTCTTGGGCAGCCCCCTGCTGGATTGGGGCGGCCACCGGGTGTTGTTCCTGGCCTGCGCCGGCCTGTGCGCGGCGGCGCTGCTCTTGGTGCCGGGACTGGGGCGCGCTGGCGCAAAGGGCTTGCCCGCCGGCCCGGAATCCCCCAGTATTTAATCCACAGCTCACGCGGGGAAGCTTTTCACCATGGCCATGGACCGCTACTTTTTCCTGGGTTTCGTGCGGGTGCACATCCTGCACCACGCCTGCCGGGAGCCCATCTACGGCGCCGGCATACGTGAGGAACTGGCCCGCCACGGCTACGACCTGAGCCCCGGCACCCTCTATCCCCTGCTCGGCGACCTGCAACGCCGCGGCTATCTGCGCCGCAGCCAAAAGGTGGTAGAGGGGCGCCTGCGCAAGTACTACCGCTGCACCCCCGCCGGCCGTACCGCGCTCCATGAGGCGCGCCAGAAGATCGCCGAGCTGGTGGAGGAGGTGCTGGAGGCAACGGTCCCCGCCCCGGCCTCCCCCCGGAAGGCGCGGCCATGACCACCCTGGCCGATTTGGACCTGCGGGGCCTGGAGGGCCTTAACCCGGCCCAGGCCGCCCGCCGCCTGGATCAGGAAGGGCCCAACGAACTGCCCACGGCCCGGCCGCGCTCCCTTTGGAAGCTGGCCCTGGAGGTGGTTAGAGAGCCCATGTTCCTGCTCCTGGTGGGAGCGGGGTGCATCTATCTTCTCTTGGGCGATCTGCGCGAGGCCTGCATGCTCCTGGCCTTCGTGCTGGTGGTGATGAGCATCACCCTCTACCAGGAGCGCAAGACCGAACGCGCCCTGGTGGCCCTGCGCGATCTCAGCAGTCCCCGCGCCCTGGTGATCCGCGGCGGCCAGCAGACGCGCATCCCCGGCCGCGAGGTGGTCCGGGGCGACCTGCTCATCCTCAGCGAGGGCGACCGCGTGCCCGCCGACGGCGTGCTTTTGGCCTGCCTCAACCTGTGCCTGGACGAGTC
>JAKAGJ010000054.1 GCA_021815655.1 Deltaproteobacteria bacterium
TGGCGCCAGCGCAGGGTGCATTCCTTGGACAGCCGCACCACCTCGCGCAGGCGGTCGATGTCGAACTTGTTGCCGCTGACCCGCTCCAGGGTGGGTATCATCTCCTTGAACTGGGCCACCACGTCGTCCACGTAGTGGCTCTTGACCTCGCCCACTCCCCGGTGGGTGCGCACCCCCACCAGGGGGACGTTCCAGTGACGGGCGTAGAAGGCGAACCAGTCCTCCACGTCGCGGCACTGGTTGGTGTTGAACACCAGCACGTCGGCCTTGGGCACCGACTTTATGCCATAGGCCTGGGTGAGCGGGGTGACGCCCTTCAAGAAGGCTCCGATGTCGGCGGTGAGGTAGGAGCAGATGTCGGGGGAGTAGCCGGCGGCGTTGGCCGTGGGTATCATCTCGGTGGCCATGCGGGTGGCCCCCAGGAGGGCGCCGTGGTTCTCGGGATAGTAGACGTCGAAGCCCATGGCGTGCAGGAGTTCGGCCGGCCCCACCGAGGTGCACCAGGCCACCTTGGGGTGCCCCTGGCTGGCGGCCCGGTCCAGGCCCAGGAAGTGCTCGGCCATCAGCTTCTTCATCTGTTTGGTGGCCTGGATGGGGGTAGGGCTGGCTGACATGGGGGACTCCTTGGGCAGGCGCTGCCCGGCCCCTGACCCGGCCGCTGCCTGGGGGCCAGGAATCGCGGCCTGGGGCAAAAATCGGGGTGGACAAGATGGTTACATATTAGCTACAATCTAGCTAATTGGACTATAGACGCGGCCCTTTGGCCTGTCAAGCCCAAAACCAAGCCCACCCGGCGGTAGGATAGCCCCTGACAGGGCTTCCGGCCAGGGTGGGCGGCCACGTGAAGGGGATGTGCCCGTTGAGCGCCCAGAATACGCCAGTACTCATCATCGGCGGCGGGGTGGCCGGCTTGACCGCGGCCCTGGAGTTGGACCGCCGGGGACTGCCCAGCCTGCTGGTCGATAAGGGCCCCCGCCTGGGCGGCCAGGCTCGCGGCTTCTGCTGCAAGGCCTTGGTGTCTTGCGCCCGCTGCGGGGCCTGCCGGGTGGGTGACCTCCTGGAGCAGGTGGCCCGGCGGCCCGGCATCCAGGTCCTGACCCAGGCCCTGCCCGTGGCCGCCCAGCGCCAAGGCCCCGGCTGGGAGGTGACCCTGATCCCCCAGCCGGCCCCAGAGGGCAGCGCCCCGGCCCTGGCTCCCGCCCTGGCCATGGAGCGGCCTCTGGCCCAGCGCCTGGTTGTGCAAGCCGGGGCGGTGATCCTGGCCGTGGGGCACCAGGTCTTTGACCCGGCGCGCAAGAGCCGTCTGGGCCATGGCCGGGTGCCGGGGGTAATCAGCGCCGGCCAACTGGAGCAGGCCCTGGCCCAGGGCGGGCTGCCGGGCCAGGCCCGGCGCATCGCCTTCATCCAGTGCGTGGGCTCCCGCGACCAGGTCCTGGGGCGCCTGTACTGCTCGCGGGTCTGCTGCGGCTTCGCCCTGCGCCTGGCCCGCCTGGCCCGCCACCTGGCACCGGAGAGCGCCGTGACCTTCTTCCATATGGACGTGCAGGACTACGGCCAGGCCTGGCGCGCCGAGCTGGCCGAGATGCGCGCCGACCTGCGCTTCATCCGCGCCATCCCCGGCCAGGTGCGGCGGGGGCAGGAAGGGCCGGTGGTGGCCTACGCCGGCGAGGGCGGCCAGCCCCAGGAGGAGGAGTTCGACCTGGTGGTGCTGGCCACGGGCCTGGAGCCACCCACGGCGGCCCCGGCCTTCAACGAGATGTTCGGCTTGCAGCCCGGGCCCGAGGGCTTCCTGGCCCCTGGCGCGGGGGTGCTGGTGGCCGGCACGGCGGCCGGGCCGCGCTCCATCGCCGAGAGCATCGAGCATGCCGCCCTGGCGGCGGCCCAGGCCGGCCTGCACCTGGCCGCCGGCCAGCCCGCTCCCCGGGGGGAGGTGGCCCATGCCTAGGCCCGCGCTGTGCTGGCTTCAGGCGCCGGGCCTGGAGGGGCTTGATCCCCAGGAGTTGGCCCGGGCCGCCGGCCTGGAGCTGGACCGGGGCGGGGTCTTGGAGGCGGCGGTGGTCAACATCCCCGAGGCCCAAGCCCCGGCGGATTTGCGCCTGCGCCTCCTGGGCCGGCCGGTGCAATGGCTGGATTTGGCCGCCGAGGTGGGCGGGGGCCAGCCCCAGCATCGCCTGGCCCGCGCCGCCGCGTCCCTGGCCCGCGCCGCCGGCCGCGCCAGCCTGGGTACCTTGGCGCCGGTATACACCCCCCAGGCCAACCAGCGGGTGCTGGTGGCCGGACAGGGCCTTGGCGCCCTGGAGGCGGCCCGCCAGGCGGCGCTCCTGGGCCACCCGGTGCTCCTGGCCCTGCCCGGCGACGACCCGGCCTCCCCGGCGGTTGGCGAGGACCCGGCCCAGGTGGCGCGACTGGCCGCCAGCCTGCCGGCGGGCATAGAGTTCTCTCCGGCCAGCCGGCTGGACAACCTCACCGGCGCCGGCGGGTCCTTCCAGGCCTGGCTTGACACCCCCCAAGGACAGTCGCGCCAGCGCTTTGGCGCCGTGCTGTTGACCCCGGCCGGTGGCTGGGAGACCGAGCCCTCGCCGCCGGGCCTGGACCCCAGCCTGGCCAGGCCACTCATGGACTGGGAGAGCCAGCCCCTGTCCTCGCAACCGGGCTGGCGCCAGGTGGCCATCCTGGTGGGGGTGAGCCGCCCGGCCAGCGCGCAGGCCTTTGGCCGCGCCCTGAAAGCCGCCCTGGCCCTGCAAGGCCAGCCCCGGTTGCAGGTCACGCTCTTGTTCCGCGAGGCCCTGGTGGCCGTGGAGCAGGGCGAGCGCCTCTACCGCCAGGCCCGCTCGGCCGGGGTGCTCATGGCCCGCCTGGCCCAGGGCGATCCCCGGGTGGCGGGGGAGGGCCGGACCCTCATATGGCAAGACCAGGTGTTGGGCGAGGAACTGGAATTGACCCCGGACCTGGTGCTCTTGTCCCAGGAGATCAGCGCCCCCTGGCCGACCTTCCTGCAAAACGAGGTGCTGTGGCCGCCCCGGCAGCGGCTGCTTCCCGAGCACGCCCGCCTGGATGGCGGCCGCACGGCCCGCAGCGGCTTCTATATCCTGGGGGCGCTGCGCGGCACCGCGCCCGGCGGCGAGCGCCTGGCCGAGGCCGCCGCCGCCGCCCAGGACCTGCACGAGCTTTTAGGCGGCGGGGCCACGCCCCTGCCGGCGGTGCGCAACCTGATCTGCGCTCGCTGCCTGACCTGCGTGCGCGTCTGCCCCCACGGGGTGCCGGAGCACCAGGATGACCACATCCAGCCGGCGCCGGCGGCCTGCCTGGCCTGCGGCATCTGCGCCGCCGAATGCCCGGCCGAGGCCATCGCACCGCCGGGCTGGTCCACCGCCGAGCTCCTGGAGGGGCTTAAGCAAGGCCTGGCCCGGGCGCCCAAGCCCGCCCTGGTGCTCTTTGCCTGCGGCCAGTCGGTCATGCCGGCCTTGGCGAGCTTGAGCCGGGCGGGGCGCCCCTGGCCGGCGGGGCTCCTGGTGCAGCCGTTGAACTGCGCCGGCCGGGTGGGCCTGGAGCTGATCCTGCGGGCCTTGAGCCTGGGGGCCGAGGGCGTGCTGGTGGCCGGCTGCCACGACGGCATGTGCCGCTCGCTCACCGGCAACCTGCGCGCCCGCCTGGCCACGGGCCAGGCCGCCAGCACCCTGGACGAGCTGGGCCTCGGCGCCGACGCCGTGGGTTTTCTGCATATGGCCAGCAATCAGCCCCAGACCCTGGCCAGGACCATAGAGGACATGTACGGCAGATTGGGCAGGCCTGGCCAGGCTGGACAAGGGGAGTAGACACCATGCGCCTCAACGATTGCGATCCGGGCTTCAAGCAGGAGATCGCCCGCGAGCCGGGCGGGCAGGGCATTCAGGCCTGCTTCGCCTGCGCCGCCTGCACGGCCCGCTGCCCGGTGGGCGAGCTCAAGCCCGAGTACGACCCCCGGCGCCTATTGCGCCTGGCCGTGCTGGGCCGGCGCGAGGAGGTGCTGGCCTCGCCCTTGATCTGGCTGTGCTGCTCCTGCCAAAGCTGCTCCGAGGTCTGCCCCCAGGACGTGCGCTGCTCCGACGTGCTCACGGCCATCAAGAACCTGGCGGCCCGCGCCGGCTATGCCCCGCCCTCGGGACAGGCCATGGCGCGCCAGTTGGCCGCCCATGGCCGCCTGCTCACGGTGGGCGAGTTCGAGAACGAAAAGCGCGCCGAGTTGGGCCTGCCGCCGGTGAGCGAGGAACCGGCCGACTACCAGGCCATCCTGGGGGCCGAGGCCGCGGCGCCGCGGCCGGCCGGGGAGGGCGCGTGATGCGGGCGCTGATGTTCCTGGGCTGCACGGTGCCGGTGCGCAACCTCAACTATGAGCTGTCGGCCCGCAAGGTGGCCGCCGCCCTGGGCGTGGAGTTGGTGGACCTGGCCGAAATGGGCTGCTGCGGCTATCCGCTCAAGGCCTTCGACCAGGAGGCGGCCCTGGTGCTGGCCGCCCGGGCCCTGGCCCAGGCCGGGCGGACCGGGCTGACCGTGGTGCCCCTGTGCTCCTCCTGCGCCGGCACCCTTAACGAGGCCGCCCATCACCTGGACCACGACCCGGCGGCCCTGGCCCAGGTGCAGGAGAAGCTCAAGCCCCTGGGCCTCACCTACCGCCCCGGCGTGCGCGTGCGCCACCTGGCGCGCTATTTATTGGAGGAGGTGGGCCTGGAGGCCATCGCCGGCAAGATCGTGCGGCCTTTGAGCGAGTTCACCTTCGCGCCCCACTACGGCTGCCACCTGCTCAACCCCAGCCGGGTGATGGAGGGCTTCGCCGACCCCGAGAACCCCACCAGCCTGGCCCGGCTCATCGAGGTGACAGGCGCCAAGGCCCTGGACTACCGCTACCTGAAGCAGTGCTGCGGCGGCGGGGTGCTGGGCGCCGACGAGGACCTGGCCGGGCGCATGGCCGGGAGCAAGCTATTGGAACTGACCGAGGCCCGGGTGGCGGCCATGGTGGTGATATGCCCCTTCTGCAACGTGATGTACGAGGGGCAGCAGAAGGCCGTGGCCAAGAAGCTGGGCGCCGAGATCAAGGTGCCGGTGGTCTATCTGACCCAGGTGCTGGGCCTGGCCATGGGCATGAGCCCCGACGAACTGGGCTTCAAGCTCAACCGGGTCAAGCCCAAGGAGCTTCTGGCGGCCTTCAAGTAGGCGGCGGGGCAAGAATCAGGATCAAGACTGGACCAACCGCGGGGTCGGGCCAGCAATAAACAACATGCGGCCAATGCGGCCGAGGTCATGGAGGAAAGACCGATGGAGATCAAGGGCTACAACTTCCCCGACGATCTGTACTACGACAAAAACCACTTCTGGGCACGCGTGGAGGGCGGCGTGGTGGTGATGGGCACCACCGACCTGACCCAGAGCCTGGCCGGCGAGATCACCTTCGTGGACGTGCCCCAGGCCGACGACGAGGTGACCCAGGGCAAGCCCTTCGGTTCCATCGAGAGCGGCAAGTGGGTGGGGCGCATCTATGCCGTGGTCAGCGGCGAGGTGAAGGAGGGCAACGAGGCCCTGGAGGACGAGCCCGAGCTTATCAACCAGGACTGCTACGGCAAGGGCTGGATCTGCAAGATCACCCCGGCCGACCTCGCCGCCGATTTGTCCAAGCTGATGCAGGGTGCGGCCTACCAGGAGTGGGTGGCGGGCGAGATCGAAAAAATGAACTCCGAGCAGAAGTAGGGGCCGATGACGGCCGGCGGCTATCATTATTATTGCGCGGGAGGTGCAGGCCTATTGGCCCGCACCTTTAGCGCTTGATCCGTGTGGGCAGGGAGGGGCCGTCCCCTCCCTGGTTTTTTCAGCGGGCCCGGGGACAGGCGGTTTCCCGGGCCGGGAGGTTAGCAGCATGGACCTGAGCACCCGACTAGGCGAGATCGTGGGCGCCGACAATGTCATTACCAGCCAGGTGGACTGCCTGGGCTACAGCCGCGACATGAGCGTGCACATGGGCGCGCCGGACCTGGTGGTCTTTCCCAGCAGCACCGAGCAGGTGGCGGCGGTGATGAAGCTCTGCCACGAGACCAAGACCCCGGTCATCCCCCGCGGCGGCGGGACAAGCGTCACCGGCGCGGTGCTGGCCACCCAGGGAGGGGTGCTCCTGAACCTCATCCGCATGAACCAGATACTGGAAGTGAACCTGGCCGACCACTATGTGCGGGTGCAGCCGGGCCTGGTCTGCGGGGCCTTGAACACGGTGCTGGCCAAGGACAAGTATTTCTTCCCGCCCGACCCGGGCTCGGCGGCCATCGCCACCCTGGGCGGCATGATAAACACCAACGCCAGCGGCATCCGGGCCATCAAGTACGGCACCACCAAGGACTTCGTCATGGGCTTGACCGTGGTCCTGGCCGACGGCCGGGTGCTGAAGACGGGCAGCCGAGCCCCCAAGTTCAGTAACGGCTACGACCTGACCCACCTCTTCTGCTCCAGCGAGGGCACCCTGGGGGTCATCACCGAGGCCACCCTCAAGATCATGCCCCTGCCCGAGTACGCCATCAGCGCCCGCCTGGAGTTCCCGGACATCGAGAGCGCCGGCGCCGCCGTCACCGAGATGCTCACCACCGGCATCCCCATCTCCACCTGCGAGATACTGGACGACATGTCCATAGAGGTGCTCAAGAAGGCCATCGGGCTGGTGCCCACCGATGGCGTGGGCTGCATGATAATGATGGAGATCGACGGCCACAAGGTCGCCGTTCAGGAGTATGTGGAAAAGGTCAACCAGGTGGCCGGACGCCACGGGGTCATCGCCCACAACTGGACCGACGACCCGGCGGTCAAGGCCCCCCTGTGGGAGGCCCGCCACCGCCTGGTGCCGGCCATGAGCCGCTTGAAGCCGGGCTATCGCCTGGTGCCGGTTATGGAGGACCTGGGCGTGCCCATGACCAAGATCCCCGAAACCATCAAGCAGATTCAGGCCATCGGCCAAAAGCACGGTTTTCGCATCGCCACCTTCGGCCACATCGGCGACGGCAACCTGCACGCCACCTTTGTCATGGACGTGAAAAACGCCCAGGAATGGGCGGCCATCAAGGCCATCGTTTGGGAGCTGGTGGAACTGACCGCCGGCATGGGCGGCACCATGAGCGCCGAGCATGGCGTGGGCATGGCCAAGGCCCCCTTCATCGGCCGCGAGGTGGGCGACGAGGCCTTGCGCGTGATGCAGGCCGTCAAGGACGCCCTGGACCCGGAGGGCATACTGAACCCCGGCAAGCTGGGCCTCAAGGGCTCCATCACCGACATATTCGACCGCTCGGGCTTCGAGCCCCTGCGCACCGGCGCGCCCCAGGTCAGCTCCTTCGGCGAGGTGGACAACGAGATCGTGGCCTGCATCCAGTGCGGCTTCTGCCGCCTGGGCTGCCCTACCTACGCCCAGACTGACCTTGAAGGCCTCAACGCCCGCGGCCGCGTGACCTACGCCTTCTCGCTCTTGACCGGCCAGGCCCAGCCCAGCGCCGAGATGGCCGAGCGCCTCTATCAGTGCATGATGTGTCTCAACTGCAAGTTCACCTGCCCGGCCCAGGTCAACGTGGCGGCCATCGTGCAGGCCGCCCGCCAGCGCCTGGTGCGCGAGGGCTACCTGCCCGAGGTCTTCAAGAAGCTGATGAGCGACATGATCGAGATGGGCAACCCCTACGCCCAGCCCCGGGCCACCCGCGTGGACTCCTATCCCGCCGGCTTCGCGGCCAAGCAAGAAGCCCAGACCCTCTTGCACCTGGGGTGCAGCGCCTCCTACCAGGACGTGAAGATCATACCCAGCGTGATGAAGATACTGGACGCCGCGGGCATCGACTACACCACCCTGGGGCAAGCGGAAAACTGCTGCGGCTACCTGGCCTACCTGGTGGGCGACCAGGACACCTTCGGCCAACTGGCCCAGGCCAACCTGGCCCAGTTCAAGGCCACGGGCTGTCAGAGCGTGCTCACCACCTGCGCCGGCTGCCACAAGACCTTCGCCGACCTCTATCCCCACAAGGGATTCAAGGGCGACTACCAGGCCGAGCACGTGGTGACCCTCATGGAACGGCTCATCAACGACGGCAAGCTCAAGTTCAAGACCGAGGCCGAGCCCCTCAAGGTCATCTACCACGACCCCTGCGACCTGGGACGCCACCTGGGCATCTACGAGCCGCCGCGCAACGTCATCAAGGCCGTGCCCGGGGTGGAGCTGATGGAGTTTCCCCAGAACCGCGCCCTGGCCAAGTGCTGCGGCGGCGGCGGCGGGGTGAAGGCCTTTGACAACCAGCTGGGCGGCGACATCGCCTTCGAGCGCATCAAGCAGGCCATCGCCCTGGGCGCCGAGGCCGTGGTCAGCGCCTGCCCCTCCTGCAAGAACTCGCTGAACCAGGCCGCGGCCCGGGCCCGCAAGGAGAAGGTGGGCAAGATCAAGGTGCTGGACATCACGGAGCTGGTGGCCGGGCGCCTGGCCTAGGCCGCGAGCCTTTTACCAGGCATATGCGGGTCGGTTGGCGTCCACCCCCTGGCGGGCGCCGGCGGCTCCCGTGGAAAGGCTGTCGAGTAAACTAAAATAGTCAGATGGCATTGGCAGGGGCGGGGTTTATCCCCGCCCCCTTTTTTGCCTTGCCCGTGCCCCTCTG
>JAKAGJ010000055.1 GCA_021815655.1 Deltaproteobacteria bacterium
CGGCCGCCGGGCCCAAGGACATCGTGGACAGCATCGTGGAGGCCGGGCATGCCGCCCTGGAGGCCTCCAACTATCTGGCCGCCGACGGCGGCGCGGCGGTCTAGGAGGTCGGGCATGGGCCAGCAAACAACCAACACCGGCGAGCCCCGGGTGGGCGTGTACATCTGCCACTGCGGCGGCAACATCTCCGACCACGTGGACGTTGAGCGCCTGGAGGAACTGGCCGGCCGCCTGCCCGGCGTGGCCGTGGCCCGCCGCAACAGCTTCATGTGCTCCGACCCCGGCCAGGAGCTGATCGTGCGGGACATCCAGGAGGGGCGCGTGGACCGCGTGGTGGTGGCCTCCTGCGCCCCGGCCCTGCACGAGACCACCTTCCGGGGGGCCATGGCCCGGGCGGGGATCAACCCCTACCTGTACGAGCACGCCAACATCCGCGAGCAGGTGAGCTGGGTGCATCACGGCCCCGGCGCCACGGACAAGGCCGGCCGCCTGGTGGCCGCGGCGGTGGCCAAGGCCAGCCTGCTGTCGCCCCTGGAGCCCATCAGGGTGGAGGCCCTGGCCCACGCCACGGTGGTGGGTGGAGGCCCGGCCGGGCTCAAGGCCGCCCTGGACCTGGCCCGGCGCGGCATCCGGGTCACCTTGGTGGAAAGGAGCCCCTTCCTGGGGGGGCACGCCGCCGGCCTGCACCGCCTGTTCCCCAGCGGCGAGGAGGCGGCCACGGTGCTGGGCGGCCTGGCGCAAGAGGTCCTGGCCCACGACCGCGTGGAGGTGCTCACCTGCGCCCAGGTGACCCAGGCCCAGGGCTACGTGGGCAATTTCACCCTGGCCATTACCCGCCGGCCCCCAAGCGATGAGCGCGAACTGGAGCTTTTGGCGCGCGCCCAAGGCCAGGGCGGTGCCGGACGCTGGCTGCCCCTGGCCGGCTACTGGCCCCAGGAAGCGCCCCAGGAGGAGGAAACCCGCGAGCTGAAGACTGGCGCCGTGGTGATGGCCACCGGCTTCACCCCCCACCGGCCCGATCAGGGCCAGTACGGCCATGGCCAACTGCCCCAGGTCATCACCCTGCCCGAACTCATCCAGGTGTTGTCCCAGCCGGGCGACGGCGGCCCCCTGGTGGTGGGCGGCAAGACCATCAACAGCCTGGCCCTGATCCACTGCGTGGGCAGCCGCGAGATACCCGGCGTGCACGAGCCGCCCGACGGCCGTCCCCTCAACGAATACTGCTCGCGGGTCTGCTGCACCGCCGCCCTACGCGCGGCCCTGGAGATCAAGGAGCGCTTCCCCGACACGGAGATATATGACCTCTACCGGGACATACGCACCTATGGCCGCGGCCACGAGGACTACTACCTGGAGGCCTCGCGCCGGGGGGTGCTGTTCCTGCGCTTCGCCGCCGAGGCCCCGCCGCGGCTGAGCGGCCAGGACGGGCGGGTGGCCATCACGGTGGCGGACACCCTCCTGGCCGGGGAGGAGTTGGAGCTGGAGGCCGATCTGGTGGTGCTGGCGGTGGGCCTGGAACCCGGGCCGGCCTCGGAATTGGCCGAGATGCTCAAGCTCTCCACGGGTGCCGACCGCTTCCTGCTGGAGGTGCACCCCAAGCTGCGCCCCGTGGAGCCGGCGGTGGCCGGGGTCTACCTGGCCGGCTCCTGCCAGGCGCCCATGGACATCGGCGAGAGCTGCGCCGCCGCCTCGGCCGCCGCGGTCAAGGCCGGCGGCCTCTTGAGCCGGGGCTACGTGGAGCTGGCGCCCTTCGTGGCCCAGGTCCAGGCGTCGGCCTGCGACGGCTGCGGGGCCTGCCTGGAGGCCTGCCTGCGCGAGGGGGCCATAAGCCTGAACGCCGGCCAGGCCCAGGTCAATCCGGCCCTGTGCCTGGGCTGCGGGGTCTGCGCCGCCGCCTGTCCCCAGGGGGCCATCCAGGTGGCGGGCTGGACCCTGCCCCAGTACCAGGCCATGGTGCGGGCCATCACCCAAGCGGCCGGCGGGGAGGAAGCGGCATGAGCGTCACGGACAAGGAAATCATGGGGCGGCTGCGCCAGGAGCGCTCCGCCCAGGTGGCGGCGGCCAAGGAGCGCATCAAGCGCCAGGCCGCCGACCTGAAGCTCATCCGCCAGCACCTGGGCTCAGGCCCGGCCACGGTACCCCAGATCGCCGGGGCCACCGGCCTGAACCCGGCCCAGGTGCTGTGGTACCTGGCGGCCATGCGCAAGTATGGCCAGGCCAGCGAGGGCGACAAGCAGGGAGGCTATTTCACCTATGCCTTGGCCGCGGACACCCCCGCCGCGGACGGGGAGCCATCCTAGCCACCGGGGGCATATCCATTCAGAAAGGAAGACCACCATGAGCGAGAAGAAGGAAAAGATACTCTACATCGACACCTGCGCCGGCGAGAACCCCGAGAAGGCCAGCCTGCCCTTCGTCCTGGCCAACGCCGCCCTGGCCATGGAGGTTGACGCCGTGGTGGTCCTGCAGGGCACCGGCGTGTACCTGGCCAAGAAGGGCTACCTGGACAACGTGTTTGCCGCCGGCCTGCCGCCCCTCAAGGACCTGGTCGCCAGTTTTCTGGAGCAGGGCGGCAAGCTGATGGTCTGCGTGCCCTGCATCAAGGAGCGCAGGATCGAGGAGGCGGACCTCATCCCCGGAGCCGAGCCCACGGCCGGGGGCAAGCTGACCATGGAGATACTCTCGGCCAACGCCAGCCTGGTTTACTAGAGCCCCGGAGGAAGGAGCCCGCCATGGCCCAGACGCCGTTCATAGAGGTCAACCAGGCCATCCGGGATAGCGGGGGCCACGACCTCAATGCCTGCATGCAGTGCGGCCTGTGCTCCGCGCTTTGCCCCTGGCGCGAGGTCGAGGGCCAGTTCCTGCCCCGCCTCATGATCCGCCAGGGTCAGCTGGGCCTGGAGGGCTATGAGTCGGACGAAGTTCTTTTCGGCTGCACCACCTGCAACAAGTGCGTGCTCAATTGCCCCCGGGGCGTGGACATCATCGGGGTGATGCGGGCCATGCGCTCCCTTATCACCCAGGCCGGCGGCGTGCCCGAAACCTTGAAGGCGGTGCTGGGATCGGTCCACGCCAACGGCAATCCCTGGTCCGAGCCGCGTGAAAAGCGCGATCAGTGGACCCAGGGCCTGGAGGTGCCGCGGTTCGGCCCGGACAAGGAGTACCTGCTCTTCGTCTGCTGCACCTCCTGCTATGACCAGCGCAGCCAGCGCATCGCCCGCTCCCTGGTTGAGCTGCTCAACCGGGCCCAAGTCTCCTACGGGGTGCTGGGGCCGGAGCAGAGCTGCTGTGGCGAGAGCGTGCGCAAGATCGGCGATGAAGGGCTTTTCCAGAAGCTGGCCGGGTCCAACGTGGAGCTTTTCAACCGCCTGGGGGTCAAGAAGATAATAGTGAACTCTCCCCATTGCCTGAAGACCTTCCGCGACGAGTATCCCGAATTGGGTGGGGAGTACGAGGTCGTCCACGCCAGCCAGTTCCTGGCCGGCCTGGCCGAGCAGGGGCGGCTGCCGCTGCGGGGCGGACTGCAAGCCAAGGTGGCCTTCCACGATCCCTGTTACCTGGGGCGCCACAGCGGGGTCTATGAGCAGCCTCGCAAGGCCCTGGAGGCCTGCGGCGCGCGGGTGGTGGAGATGGACCGCGCGCGGGAGCTTTCCCTGTGCTGCGGGGGCGGCGGTGGTGGCCTGTGGATGGAAACCCCGGCCGAGAAGCGCTTCAGCCTGCTCAGGGTGCGGGAAGCGGCCGCCAGCGGGGCCCAGGTGCTGGCCACGGCTTGCCCCTATTGCATCTCCCTGTTGGAAGACAGCCGCAAGACCGCCGGCCTGGATGATATCAAGGTCCTGGACCTATGCGAGCTTCTGGCCCAGGACCTGGCTTGAACCCTCTGGCGTGGTCGGGGTCTCCCGCGAACCCCAGCCCCAAGCAAAGGAACGAAGATGTCTGACAAACTTGGCATCCTGGTGACCTCAGACCAGCACCTGGACCACCTCATCGGCATCTGCCGGGCGGCCACCGCCGCCGGCAAGGAGGTGTCGGTCTTTTTGACCAACCGGGGGGTGCTGCTCACCCAGGACCCCCGCTTCAAGCAACTGGAGGGCCAGGGACACATCAGCCTGTGCAATGTCAACTTCGAGTACTTCAAATTGAGCAAGCCGGTGCCCCTGGTGGCGGAGAAGGACTTCGCCACCCAGATGCGCCACGCCGAGATGATCGAGGACTGCCACCGCTACCTGGTCCTCTAGGACCGGGCTGGCCAGGAAAGGCTCACCCATGCAGGGCGTGCAAAAGATAGCCATGGTCATTAACCAGTCCCGCGACTGCTGGGAAGGGACGCGCTCGGCCCTGGGCCTGGGGGTGGAGAACCTCTGGGCGGGCTGTTTCTACATCGACTGCGCCATCGAGCTCATCCCCGGCAAAAGCGAGGAGGAGTTTCAGGAGAACCTGGAGATGCTGGAGGAATTGGAGGCCGAGATGTACACCAACGTGCCGGCCAACAGCCAGCGTTTTCCCCTGATAAAGTATCTGCCCCTGGAGGAGATGCCCCAGAAGCTGGCCGCCTTCCAGTTGGTGGTGCCATTTTAAGCCCGGGGGCGCCCCGGAGCGGAGACGAGCCATGACCTGTCTGCAAGTCGTCAAGACGCCCCCGGAGGGCTCGGCCCTCTTTCTGCTGGAGGCCCTGGGCCGAGACCAGCAGGTGACCCGCTTCAACCTCTACCAGGACCGCGACTACGCCAAGCTGGTGGAACTGATCTTCAGCCACGAGGTGGTGCAAAGCTGGTGGTAGGACGCCAGCTTTCCCTACCCTACTTCCCCAATCGCAAGGAGCCAGTTTAATGCCGCAGTGGAGCGCCGACAAGATTCTGGATGCCAAGGGGCTGAGCTGCCCCATGCCCATCCTCAAGACCAAGAAGAGCATGAACGACATGCAGGCCGGCCAGATACTGGAGTTGCAGGCCACCGACCCGGGCACCAAGAACGACCTGCCCGCCTTCCTGGGCCGCGGCGGGCACCAGCTCCTGGGCGAGGAGCAGCACCAGGGCTACGTCAGCTATTTCGTGCAAAAGGGCTGAGCCAGGGCGGCCGGGACGGCCCCACCCAGGGGCCGTCCCGCCGGCTGGCGCCTTCATCCCGCCGGCGGGGCGTGGCCGCCACGGCCCAGCCCGCGCGGCGCGAAGGCGCTAATCCACCCGCTT
Organism: Deltaproteobacteria bacterium; assembly: GCA_021815655.1. Taxonomy (GTDB): domain Bacteria; phylum Desulfobacterota; class Desulfarculia; order Desulfarculales; family Desulfarculaceae; genus JACRDC01. Next base: position 5,190 of record JAKAGJ010000055.1, read on the forward strand.
CCAGGGGGTCCAGGCCGCTGGCGCCAGCCCTCTTTCCTGGGCCAGCCAGTCCAGATGCGCCAACCCCAGGGCCGCCACCTCCCAGGCCGGCGGCGCGTCCAGACCCCGGACGTCCAGGGTGACCACGTATTTGCCGCATTGCCGGCACAAATCCACGCGCTCGCGCTCGCGCCCCTCGGCGAAAAAGAACTCCAGCTTGTCCTGATCTTCATTGCCGCAAACCGGGCAAATCGTGCGTGCGAAGCGCCAGTGGTGGGCGCACAGGGAGCAGCGCAGCCAGCGCTGGCCGCCCTCGCCCGAGGCTCCCGCGGTCACAATCCTGGCCAAGAGGCTGGAGGCTCCCTAACGCACGTAGCAATTCACCAGCACCGGCACCGTGATGGCGTCCTCACGGGGCCTTTCCAACTGGATGGACCCGCCCAGGCGGCCGATGACCTCCACCGGGGTGCCCACCTCCAGCGTGCGGTAGGCCATCTTCACGTCGCGGAATGCGAAGGGGCCGTCCTGGTCCAGGCAAAGAAAAACCAGGAAATGCCAGCCGTGCAGGCGCTTGCCCCCATGGAAGGGGTCATTGCGGGTGGAGTAGGGCCCCTCGGCGTTTTCTATGCCCGTGATGCGTCCCTTCCAAACGAAGTAGGCCTCGCCGGGAACGGCCTCCGGCGGTTGGCTGCGGTAGGCGGTATCGTCGGAAGGATTCAACTGGCGCAGGGCGTCCTCAAAGGTGACGATGGGATCGGCCTCGCCGAAGATCGGCAGGGGCGCCTCCATGCCCCCGCCCGCGGGCCAGGCCCAGGCCAGTACACAAGCCGCCAGGATTAACGCGCTCCACCGACTTTTACCCCCCCGCATGCGCCACAATCCTTTCTTTGGCAAACTCTGGTAGCTTTGGCGGCCCCCTGATGTGGCCGGGACCGCCGGCGGGCCAAATGATGGCCACCCCGCTGCCCGCCGGGGTCCGTCCCGTGACCCCGCTCCCTCCAGAAACCCCGGCGCCTTCCTGGTCAGGGATAGGGCTTGGAGAACTCGGCGCCCATTTTGTTGAAAAACTCGGACAGCGCCCCGAAAAGCTCCGGCAAGGCCGCGGCCATCACCACCGCCAGGAACAAAACGGCCACCATGTACTCCACGGTGGCCTGTCCCGACTGGTTGGCGCCCAGGCCGCGCCCCAAGCCTGGCGCCCGGCGCCAGGCAGGCAGCCATCCATGTGACGCGTTATGCGGCATGATCCAATCATCCTGTCCTTGCCCAGGCCTGGCGGTTATAGGCCGGCCTGGTTGGTAATGCTCCAGATCAAGGGGCCGTCCCGCTGCCCTAGCCCTCCTTGAGCACCAGGCTGGCGGCGGCCCCCCTGGGGCCGGTCATCCCCGCCTGGGCGGGGTGAAGATATTGGCCGGCAGGTCCACGCCGGTCAGCTCCAGTTCACGGCTGAAACTGGGCCTGTGGCCGGTGGGCCGGAGCTGGCCCCGCACCTGGCCGGTCTGGGCGTCCTTGCCTTGCAGGTCAAAGGCGAACAAAGACACCACCTGGTAGTTGCCGGAGGCATCCAGGCCCAGCACCTCGGCCACCTCGATGAGCCGCCGGCTGCCGTCGGGGAAGCGATTTATCTGCACCACCACCTCGATGGCCGAAGCCACCTGCCCCCGCACGGCGGTGAGCGGCAGGTCGATCCCCGACATCAGCGACATGGTCTCCAGACGGCTGAGCGCGTCCTTGGGGCCGTTGGCGTGGCAGGTGGTCATGCTGCCGGCGTGGCCGGTGTTCATGGCCTGCAACATGTCCAGGGCCTCGCCGCCGCGGCACTCGCCGATCACGATGCGGTCGGGGCGCAGGCGCAGGGAGCAGGTGACCAGGTCGCGGATGGTCACCTCGCCCTGGCCCTGGCGATCGGGCTTCTTGCTTTCCAGGGGCAGCACGTGACTCTGCCGCAATTGCAGCTCGCTGGAGTCCTCGATGACCAGGATGCGCTCCTCGGCGGGGATGAAGGCGCTGATGATGTTGAGCAGGGTGGTCTTGCCGCTGCCGGTGCCGCCGCTGACCACGATGTTCTTGCGGGCTATCACGCAGGCTTTGAGAAATTCGGCCACCGGGGAGGTCAGGCTGCCCCGGCTCACCAGGTCGTCGATGCCCAGCATGTGCCGGCTGAAGCGGCGTATGGCCATGTAGGGGCCGCGCCGGGCGCAGGGAGGGATGATGGCGTGCACGCGCGAGCCGTCGGGCAGGCGGGCGTCCATGTAGGGATGGTCGCGGTCTATGCCGCGCCCCACGAATTGGCCCACGTTGCGGATGGCGGCCATGAGGCTGTCCGGGCCGCTGAAGCTGCGGTCGGTCCTGATGAGCTGGCCCTTCCTTTCTATGTATATCTCGCCCGGCCCGTTTATCATCACCTCGGTGACGCCGTCGTCTTCCAGGTAGTCGCGCACCGGCCCCAGGAATTGCAGCACCGTCTCCGAAAAAAGGCTGGGATCAGCCATGGGCCTTGCCTACTGGCCCTGGCGCGCGAGCCACTCGCGGACCTTGGCCGTTCTGGGTCCCGAGGGCTCCAGCTCCAGGAAGCGGATGAAGGCGCCCCGGGCGCAGGCGGGGTCGCCGAGCTGGCTGGCGCAGAGCGCGCCCAGGTTGAAGAAGGCCTGGGCGTGCCGGGGGTCGGCCTTGGTGGCGGCCAGATAAGATTCCCGGGCCTGGGCGTAGCGCTTCTGCTCCTGCAAGACCTGTCCGCGCAGGTTATGGGCGGCGGCGTCGCCGGGGTCCAGGGCCAAAAGCCGGCCCAGCTCCTGCTCGGCCTCTCCGGCCTGGCCTTGGCGCTTGAGCAGCAAGGCCAGGTTGAACAGCGCCGCGGTGTCCTGGGGGTCTAGTTGCAAGGCCTTTTGAAAACGCGTCCGTGCCTGGCCCTGGCTGGCGGGCTCGTCCATCTCCACGCTGGCCAGGCCCGCCAGGGCCTGGGCGTGATCGCCATCGGCGGCCAGCACCTGGCGGAAAAGCTCGGCGGCCTCGGCGGGGCGCCCCTGCTTGAGCAGCGCGCGGGCCAGCACCATGCGGGCGGCCGGCAGGCCGGGGTTGAGGGCCAGGGCCTGGCGGGCCAGCCGCTCCTGGGCCGCGGGGTCAAAGGCCCGCCAGAAGGCCTGGGCCAGCAGGTTGCGGCCGTCCCGGGGTCCCAGGGCCAGGGCACGCTCCAGCACGGCCTCGGCATCGCCCCCTTGGCGCTGGGCCAGGAGCAGCAGCCCCCAGGCCCGCTGGACCTCGGCGTCGTCCTTGAGGGCCTGGGCCGCGGCCTGGGCCCGCCCCCGCAGGGCTGCCAGGTCCAGGTGGGGGTCCGGACGCTGGGTCATCCGCAAGGCCAGCAGGTGCAGGGCCGTGGCCTCGGCCTCCAGG
>JAKAGJ010000056.1 GCA_021815655.1 Deltaproteobacteria bacterium
CCGCCGGGCCGCCGGGCTCAATTCCAGGCGCCGGCCCCGGCGTTTGGCCAAGAGGTCGAGAAAATAATCCAAGAGGATGCGCACGTCGTCGCCGCGCTCGCGCAGGGGCGGCAAGGGTATGGGGAAGACCCCCAGGCGGTAGTAAAGGTCCTCGCGAAAGCGCCCCTGATCCACGGCGCCGGCCACGTCCCGCTGGCTGGCGGCGATGATGCGCACGTCCACCCGCCGGGTCTGGCCGTCTCCTGGGCGCTCCACCTCGCCTTCCTGCAAAAAGCGCAAGAGCTTGGCCTGCAAGGTCAGGCTCAGGCCGGCGATGCCATCCAGGAAAAGGGTGCCGCCGTTGGTCTGCTCCAGACGACCCTGACCGCTGCGTTCCCGACCCCGGTAGCCCACCTGTTCGTGTCCAAAAAGCTCGGCCTCCAACTGTTCCTCTGACCAGCCGGCGCAGTGCAGCCTGTGGAAGGGATGGCCGGCCCGGGGACTCAGCTCATGGATGATGCGCGCGGCCAGGCTCTTGCCGCTGCCTGTCTCGCCGATCAAAAGCACCGGCGCCCGGCTGGGGGCCACCTTCTCCATGAGGCGGTAGGCCTCCAGCACCGCGGGCGACTGCCCCAGCCACAGGAAATGGTTGTAGCCCTCGGCCACCTCGCCATGCAGGCAGCGGTTGCGCCGGCGCAGTTCCACCTGGCGGGCGCGCATCTGCCGCTCCAGACCCACCATCTGGGCGGCCAGGCCGGCCAGCTCGCCCAGGAACGCCAGGTCCTCCACGGGGTCGCCGCCGTCGGCAAAGAGGCGGTCCACGCAGATTATCCCCTGGGGCTCGCCCCGCCACAATAGGGGGGCCACCAGCCAGGCGATGCTGTGGCGCTCCAGGCAGGTGGAGCCGGGTTGCCCCAGGAAAAGGGGCTGGCGGCTGGAACCGGCCAGGCAGAAGGGCTGGCGGCTGCGCAGGGCCTGCCGGGCCAGGGCCAGGTCCAGCTCGGCCGCGGGGCGGGCCTCGGGGTGCTCGGGCAGCAGGCGGGCCTGGACAAGCAGTTCCCCGGCCTCGTCCAGGAGGCTGATGCTCCCCCGACGAGCGGCCAGGGTGCGCTGGGCCACGGCCAGCAGGCCTTCCAGGGCCTTGTCCAATTCCAGGCTCAGGCCCACCAGTTCCAAGGCCTGGTGCATGGCTTTAAGCTTGAGTTCTGCCCGTGCATCTTCCATGCCCCAGGACCCAGCAAAAACCGTGCCCCGCCGGCGCGGGCCCGCCCCGGAGCGGGCCCTTGAAGAAATCCGGGGTAATAATCAATTTATTTTAGATAGTTGTCTGCTTGATCCCGCACAGGGGCCGCCCCGGCCGCTTGGGCCTTGCCTCGCTCCCCTTGGCGAACGCCCCAGAGGGCCTACAAAATGGTAGGGACAGTAGTCAGTCCTACCTCTTGGTGGGTTGGCCGTTGGCCGCGTCCCCCCGATGGCCAGGGTTCTGGCCGTGTAAAGCGCGAAACGTTAAGGGCTTAACATGAAACCGGTGGGATCGTCCGGGGGCTTAAAGAACAAAAGACAAGCAAATAGGCAAGTTAGCCATGTTGGCCCTACCGGGGCCATGCGCGGCACGGGTTTTGCTTTGCTATCAAGGCAGCCGGCGCCCCTTCTCCCCAAGGGCGGTGCCGGCCCAACCGGGAAATAGACCGGAGCGGCGGGCCCCCTGGCCCGGAAGCCCCGCCCCGATACCTGGCCTTGGGGCCAGTCCCGGTTTCCCAGTCCCACTCCTCCTCCAGCCCCGGGCCTCCCCGCCCGGGGCACCCTTTTTTAGCGCAGGACCTTGTAGCGCTGCACCATGATGAGCGGCAGAGCCTGCTCCTCCTCGCTGATAACCCCGGTCACCTCCACCTGCCGGCCCTGGTGCTGGGACATGTCCAGGCCCTTGAGGCGGAAGTCGCCGTCCTGGGCATGCAGCACCAGGCCCCGGGAGGTCTTTTCCAATTCACCCACGATGATCTCCACCGTGGGCGTGGCTTGGTCGGCCAGCAGGACCACCCCGACCCCGCCCGCCCCCGGCGCGTCGGCCCAGGCCCAGCCCAGGCTGGCCAGGACCAGCAGGATGCCGGCGGCCAGCCGGCGAACAACCCTCTTGGCTCGCGTCATGTGCTACCTCCTGATGAAAACGCGCCCGGCGGCTCGGGACGCCGGAACCGTATTGCCGGCGCTGGTCCGCCAGGGACCCAGGGGGCAAGGTTACAGCATCCGCCCCACCCAAGACAAGTCAAGGCGGCGGCCCCGGGGACCGCCGCCTTGCCGGGCGCCCCGGCGCAGGGGCTGGCTACAGGCCGGACTGGGCCATGAGATGGGCCAGGTCCGCCACGCGGCAGGAGTAGCCCCACTCGTTGTCATACCAGGTCACCAGCTTGAGCAGATCGCCGTGCTGCACCTGGGTGAACTCCATGTCCACGATGGAGGAGTGGGGATCGCCCTTGAAATCCATGGAAACCAACGGCTCATCCTCGCAGCCCATGATGCCCTTGAGCCGCCCCTGGGAGGCCTCCTTGAGGGCCGCGCGCACCTCCTCGGTGCTGGTCTGCTTGGCCAGCACCGCGGTAAGGTCCACCACCGACACCGTGGGCGTGGGCACGCGCAGGGAGTAGCCGTCCACCCGGCCCTTGAGGGAGGGGATGACCAGGCCCACGGCCTTGGCCGCCCCGGTGGTGGTGGGGATGATGCTCATGGCCGCCGCCCGCGCCCGGCGCAGGTCCTTGTGGGGCAGGTCCAGGATGCGCTGGTCGTTGGTGTAGGAGTGCACCGTGACCATCATGCCCTTGACGATCTCGAAGGCCTGGTGGATCACCGAGGCCGGCGGGGCCAGGCAGTTGGTGGTGCAGGAGGCGTTGCTGACGATGTGGTGTTTCTTGGGGTTGTAGTCCTGGTCGTTGACCCCCAGCACCACCGTGAGGTCCACCTCCTTGGCCGGGGCGCTGATGATGACCTTCTGGGCCCCAGCCTCCAGGTGGGCCTGGGCCTTGGGGCCGGTGGTGAACAGACCGGTGCTCTCCACCACGATCTGCGCGCCCTCCTCGTCCCAGGGGATCTGGCTGGGGTCGCGCAGGCTGTAGCTTTTCACGGTGTGGCCGTTGATGACGAAGCAGTCGCTCCTGGCCTCCACCTGGCCGGCGAAACGGCCGTAGTTGGTGTCATACTTGAACAGGTGGGCGTTGGTGTGCACGTCGCCCAGATCGTTGACCGCCACCACCTGTAGGGTATCGGAATATTTCTCGATGACCGCCTTCAGGACTTGGCGGCCGATGCGCCCGAAGCCGTTGATACCGATGCGAACCATGGTCATCTCCTTGCCAGGCTGGTCCCCGGACGGCCCCGCGGCCGCCCCGTGGGGGCGCCGGCTCCTTCCGGGCTAGTTGTCGTCCAGGCGGTACTCGTGGGCCACCAGGAGGTCGTAATCCTTCTTGAGCGCCTGATGCAGGCGGGCGTTCTCCAGGGCGATGGCGCTTAAGTTGGCCACCGCCTCCAAAAAACGCGTCTCCTGCTCGTCAAAGACCCGCTTCTTGGCGGTGTAGACCCGAAGCACCCCGATCACCTGCTTGCCCACCTTCAGCGGCACCACCAGCACCGAGCGGATGCCCTCCTCCTTGGCCCGCTCCCCGTACTGGAAGTCGGGATCGTTCTGGGCGTCGGCCAGGTAGACCGTCTGCCCCTTGAGGGCCTTCTGGTCTATGCCGCTCTCGCTGACCCTCACCGGCCCCTTGCGCAGGTAGCCCTCGGAAAGGCCGTAATAGGCCCCCAGCATGAGGCGCTGGCGCCGGGCGCCCAGCACCCTTAGGGAGGCGGCCTTGGTCTTCATGGTCTTGGCCACGGATTTGACGATCTCCTCCAGGACCTGGCTGGGGTCCAGGGAGGCGTTAATCACCTTGGCCACCTCGTACAGGGCGCTGAAGTACTCTTTGTCCTTGGCTTGCATGACACCATCCCCTATGCCGGACGGCCCGGCGTCTGCTGGTCCTGTTGTCCCCCCTGGGGGCTTGCCTAACATTGTGGCAGCACCAGCCCCACCAAGGGAAGTGGCAATTGACCTCACCCCCGGCCCTGGGCGGACAGGCTCGCGGCTACTTGAAGTCCTGCTTGTTAAGGCGATGCTTGGTCATCAGCTTGTGCAACTGGCGGGTGGTGATGCCGGCGCCTTGGGCGCTCTGGTTGATGCGCCCCTTGTTGGCCAAGAGAAGCTCGCGCAGATAGTCTCGCTCGCTGCGCTCCACGGCCCGGCGCCGGGCCTCGGAGAGGGTGAGCCGCAGGTCGATGGCCGGGCGCTCGCCGCGGCCGTCAAAGCTGAACAGCTCGCGGGGGAAGCCCTCGGGAGTTAGCACCGCCGAGGCCTCCAGGATGTAGGCCCGCTCGATGAGGTTTTCCATCTCGCGGATGTTGCCCGGCCAGGAGTAGAGCTCAAAGGCCTCCAGCACGTCGGGGTGCACGCTGCGGATGTTCTTGGCGTAGAACTTGTTGAGTCGCTCCAGGAACAGCTCGGCGAACAGGGGGATGTCCTCGGCCCTCTCGCGCAGGGCCGGTATCTCGATGGGGAAGACGTTGAGGCGGTAGTACAGGTCCTGGCGGAAGCGGCTCTCCTTGACCATGCGGAAAAGGTCGGAGTTGGTGGCGGCGATGATGCGCACGTCCACCTCGATGCTTTTTTCGCCGCCCACACGCTGCATCAGGCGGTCTTGCAGCACTTGCAGCATCTTGATCTGGGCCGGGCTGGTGATGGTGCCCACCTCGTCCAGAAAGATGGTGCCGCCGTCGGCGATCTCGAATTTGCCCAGCTTGCGCCGCACGGCGCCGGTGAAGGCGCCTTTTTCGTGACCGAAAAGCTCGCTCTCCAACAGGGTATCGGGGATGGCCCCGCAGTGCACGCTGACAAAGGGCCGGGACTTGCGGTTGCTGTGGCGGTGGATCAGCTTGGCCAGGACACCCTTGCCGGTGCCGGTCTCGCCCACCAGGAGCACCGTGGAGCGGGTGGGGGAGACCGAGCGCACCTTTTCGAAGACCTTGCGCATCACGGGGCTGTTGGTGCGCACCAGCTCCAGGGAGTCCTCCTGCCAGAAGGTGTCACGCAGGTATTGCAGTTCCGACTGCATGCGCAGGGACTGGTCGATGCTCTCCTTGACGTGGCTGACCTCGCTGGGGTCGATGGGGTAGGTCAGGTAGTCGCTGGCGCCATGGCGCACGGCGCTGACCACCTCGCGGATCATCTCCTGGGGCGACATCACCACCACGTGCGCCCCAGGAAAGTTGTCGCGCAGGGTTTGCAGGGCCGGCCCGAAGTCCGGGCGCCCATCCACCAGGGCGCCGGCGCCCAAAAGGCGCAGGTCCACGAAAAGGTAGTCGAAGCGCCTATGACGCCCCAGGCTCCACAGGCCGTCGGGGCCCTTGGCCACCTCCACGCTGTAGGGCTCGCCGAAGCTCAAGCGCACGGCGTCCACCACCTCGGGTTCGCGAGCCACGATCAGGATGCGGTTCATGCGGGCCCTCCCAAGGGACCACGGCCACGGCTGGCCAGGACTGGCGGCCTGGGCCGCCGAGGCATATTATATCATCTGACCGCCCCAACGCGGATGCCCATGCCCGACGGGAGGACGCCCCGCCATGTCTGCCGCCGACTTCATCACCCCCAGCCGGGCGGCGGGCTTTGGCCTGGGGCCGCTGCTCTTGCTGACCAGTATCTTTTTCTTAAATTTTTGCGCCCGGCTGGTGATGGCGCCCCTGATGCCCCGGGTGGAGCAGTCCCTAAGCCTGAGCCACGCCCAGGCCGGCGGGCTGTTTCTGCTCTTGTCCCTGGGCTACTGCGCCACCCTCTTGGGCTCGGGTTTTGTCTCGGCCCGCCTCAATCACCGCGGCTCCATCATCCTCTCGGCCCTGGCCACCGGCGTGGCCATGCTGCTCCTGTCCCTGACCGAGGGCCTGGCGGGCCTGGGCGGGGGCATCTTCCTGGTGGGCCTGGCCGCCGGGCTCTACCTGCCCTCGGGCCTGGCCACTCTCATTTCCCTGGTGCCGGCCGAGCGTTGGGGCCGCGCCCTGGCCGTGCACGAGATGGCCCCCAATCTGGGCTTCGTGGTGGCGCCGCTGTTGGCCATGGGTCTGGTGGAGGTCTTTTCCTGGCGGGGGGCCATGGCCTGTCTGGGGGCGGTGGCCCTGGCCGGCGGCCTGGGCTTCTGGCGCTGGGGCCAGGGTGGCCGCTTCGCCGGCCAGGCCCCGGACCTGACGAGCCTGCGCGCCCTGCTCAAGCTGCCGGGCTTCTGGACCTTGATGCTATGCTTCAGCCTGGGCCTGGGCGCCAGTCTGGGCATCTACAACATGCTGCCCCTGTATCTGGTCAGCGAGCGCGGCTTCAGCCCCCATCGCGCCGACCTCTTGGTTTCGGCCTCGCGCTTGAGCGGAGTGGCCATGGCCTTTGTCTCCGGCTGGGCCAGCGACCGCCTGGGGCCGCGGGGGGCCATGGCCTGGGTGCTGGGCCTATGCGGCGCCCTGACCCTGGGGCTGGGGGCGGCCCGCGAGGGCTGGCTCATCCCCCTGCTGTTTTTGCAGCCCATGGTGGCGGTGTGCTTCTTCCCGCCCGGCTTCGCGGCCTTGGCCCGCCTGGGTTCATCGTCGGTGCGACCGGTGGCCGTATCCCTGACCATGCCCCTGGCCTTCGTGCTGGGAGGCGGGATACTGCCGGCCCTTATCGGCTTTTTGGGCCAGCGCCTGTCCTTCGGCTGGGGCATATCCCTGGCCGGGGCGCTGATGCTGCTGGGGCCGCTTTTGCTGCGGCGGCTTGATCTAGCCCCCCGCCCGGATTAGCGCCCGCGCGTCACCAAGGGCAGGTACAGGCTCCACGGGGAGACGGCCAAGCCGGCCCGGGCAGAGCGCCAACCGATCCGTCCATGCCGGCGCGGTCGCCGGACCTACACCCCCCGCCAGCGCCGGGCGATCTCGAAGTAAATCTCCACGGCCAGTTCGATGTTCCCCAGCAAACACCACTCGTCGGTCTGATGGGCCTGGGTGGGCTCGCCCGGCCCCAGGATCAGGGTGGGCAGGCCTCCCCAGGCGCCGTGCAGCACCCCGCCGTCGGTAAAGTAGCGGCCGCCCTGGGGAGCGGGCCGCCGGCCGGCAAGCCCCTCCAAGACGTCGTATACCTCCCGCACCCAGGGATGGCCGGGCTCGGTCCACATGCCGGGCATGCCCGAGAGCACCTCCAGGGCCGCCTCCGGCCCCAGCAGATCGGCCACCTCGGCGGTGAGCTGGCCATGGTCCTGGCCGGGCAGGGTGCGCAAATCCAGGCCCAGGCTGGCGCGGTCCGGCACCATGTTGATGCGCGTGCCGCCGCTGATGGTGCCGATGTTCAGGGAGGTGCGCCCCAGCTGGGGGTGCTCCGGGGCCGGGCGCCAGGCCTCCAGGCGGGCCACGCCCCGGGCGGCCTTGAGGATGGCGTTGTCGCCCTGCTCGGGCATGGAGCCGTGGGCCGCCTTGCCGCCATAGGTGGCTTGCAGCCACAGGGCGCCCTTGTGCCCCAAATAGGGCTGGTTGTCCGTGGGCTCGGCCACGATCAGGGCGCCGGCCCCGCCCAGCACTTGGGGTTGTCCGGCCAGCAGCCTGGAGCCACCGCAGCCGTTCTCCTCGTCGGAGCACAGGAGCAAGAGCAGGCCGCCAGGCCCCGCCGGCAGGGCCGCCAGGCGCCGGGCGGCGCTGACCATGGCCGCCAGACCGCTCTTCATGTCGCTGGAGCCCCGGCCATAGACCCGGCCATCCTCCACCTGGGCCCCATGGGGGTCGTGGGACCAGGGCGCCGCCCCCAGGGGCACGGTGTCCAGGTGGCCACACAGGCACAGGGGCGGCTCCGGCCCCTGGCCGGGCAGCCGGGCCAGCAGGTTGGGACGCCCCGGCGACAGGTCCAGACGTTGCACGCTCCAGCCGGCCTTTTCCAGCAGGCCACCCAGGTAGAGGGCGCAGGCCTCCTCGCGCCCCGGAGGGTTGCTGCTATCCAGGCTAATGAGCCGTCTGGTCATCTCCAGGGCGCTGGGGAAAGGTTCCATGCTGGTTCACCTTTGCAATGATGCAGCCGGGCGCCAGGGCCACCACGGCGGGTTGGTCGGGGTTGTCACAATGGCATGCCTACCGGCTCCCGCCGGAGCCGGCCGGATCGGAGACGGCGGCCGGCGCGGAGGCGGGAGGCTCCATAAAAAAAGGCCTGACCTTGAACCGCCGCTCGATAAGTAACGCCGCCTCCTGGGCCTGGGCTTCCTGGCCATAGGGACCCACCAGCACCAGATAGCGCAGCCTGCCCTCCCCCCGCGTTTCCTGACGCACATAGGCCGGCAGACCGGCCTGTCGCAGCCGCTGGGCCAGGCGGCCGGACTGGATGGGGCCCACGTAGAGCCCGGCGTGCAGGATGTATACCCCCGGCTCGGCCTGGGGCGCCGGCGGCGGCGCTGCGGGCGGCGGCGCGGTTTCCGGGGACTTGTCCGTCCCTGGGGTTGGTGTCGCGGGGGCTGCGGCGACCGGTTCTGGCGGCGCGGCCGG
>JAKAGJ010000057.1 GCA_021815655.1 Deltaproteobacteria bacterium
CCCGGGATGACCCGGCCGCAGTCTGGGCAGCGGCCATTTTTCAACCGGTTCTGGCTCAAGGACATACCCCGGCGGCTGATGATCTGGTGGTGGCAATCCGGACAGAAGGTGTTTTCCCCCTCGTGGCCGGGCACGTTGCCCAGGTAGACGAACTTGAGCCCCATGTCCAGGGCCATCCGCCGCGCCCGCTCCAGGGTGGCGATGGGCGTGGGCGGCAGGTTGGCGAGCTTGTAGAGGGGGTAGAAGCGCGTGAAGTGCAGGGGCACCTCCGGGGACAGTTCGTCGCGCACGAAGAGGATGAGATCGCGGGTTTCGGCCGGGTCATCGTTGAGGGTGGGGATCATCAGGTGCACGATCTCGGTGTGCACCTTGGCGGCCTTGAGCCGCCGCAGGGTGGCCTGCACCGGCGCCAGGTGGCCCCCGCAGATGCTGGCGTAGAACTTATCCCGCGCCGACTTCAGGTCGATGCAGGCCGCGCTCAGCACCTTGACCAGTTGCTCCAGGGGTTCGGGGTTGACGAAGCCGTTGCTGTGCATCACCTTGAGCAGGCCCCGCTCCCGGGCCTGGCGCCCCAAGTCCAGCATGTACTCCATGAAGATGGTCGGTTCCACGTAGGTGGAGGCCAGGGAGGCGGCGCCGGCGGCCAGGGCCTCGCTCACCGCGCGGTAGGGGCTCAGGTCCATATTCAGAGTTTGTTCGGGACCCTGCTGGCTGATCTCCCAGTTCTGGCAGAACTGGCAGGAGAAGTTGCAGCCGGCCGTGGCCAGGGAGAAGGAGCGGCTGCCGGGCAGCACGTGGAAGAAGGGCTTCTTCTCGATGGGGTCCAGGTGCACGGCGCAGGGGTTGCCGTATACCAGGGTGTGATAGCGGCCACCGATGTTCTGGCGCACCCGGCAGGCCCCACGCTGCCCCGGTGCCACCTGGCAGGCCTGGGGGCAGAGGGTGCACTGCACCTCGCCGCCGGGCAGGGGCTTGTAAAATGGCGACTCGCGGCTGCTCGTCAGCCCGGCTTGCAGGCCCAGGCCCTGGGCGGCCCGGGCCAGCCCGCCCGGCCCCAGGGCGCATGAAAAACAGGCCGTGGCCGCGGCCCGCAGGAAGGCGCGGCGGCTGATGCTCATCAAAACACCTGCGCCTGGAAGCGATAGAGCCTGACGGCCGGGTCGCGCCAGGCCCCGGAGGGCAGCCCGGCCTTGCGGCACAGCCCGGTCAGGAACTGCTCGCGGTCCCAGCCCTGCTCCAGGGGCACCTGGGGCAGGAGCACGCCGCCGGTGCCGCGCCCCTCGATCAAGAGGCCGTCCACGCCCACCCGCACCTCCTCGGGCCGGCAGGGCTGCATGGGCGTCAGCACCGAAAGCTCCAACTCCAGCCCCTCCAGCTCCGCTGGGCTCACCGGCGCGAAGCGCGGGTCGCGCAAGGCCGCCTCGGCGGCCATGGCCACCACCTCCCGAGCCAGGGGGCGCCGGGCCATTATGCTGCCAATGCAGCCGCGCAGCTCGTGGTTTTGCTTCAGGGTAACGAAGACCCCCGCCGGCTTGAGCAGGGCTGGGTCGTCCTGGGGGATGGCCGGCGGGGCCTGGCCCTTCACCGCCGCTTGAACCGCCTGCCAGGCCAAATCCCGCAGACGCTTTTGCTGCCCGGGGTCCAGGCCGCCTATGGGGGCGGGGGGCTCGGGCTCCGGGGCCAGCAGGGCGGCGGCCAGGTAGCCCACCACGCGGCCGTAGTCGCCGGTGGAGCGGCCGCTGTCAGCCTGGGCCAAGACTTGGCCGCGCGTGGCCCCCAACTCCTTGGCGGCCATGAGCACCGCGGCCAGGGCTTGGGCCCCGCAGGCCTCGGCCCGGCCAGCCGCCTCGTCGGCCAAGAGCCCTGGCCCATCCAGGGCCTCCACCCTCTTGGCCACCTGGGCGTCCAACTCCTGGGCCTGGGCGTGGGTGTGATAGTGGGACAGGTCCGTGGAGGCCACCAGGAGCACCCGCCGGCCCTTGGCCACCGCCGCCAGGGCCTGGGCCAGCTCCCGGGCGCGCTGGGCGTCCGGGCCGCCGGTGAGCACCGTCACCAGGGAGGCCTGGGGCAGCACCTTCTTCAGGAAGGGCATCTGCACCTCCAGGCTGTGCTCCTTGAGGTCGGCCTCGCGCCGGAACTGGCCCCCCAGGCGCTGGCTCAGCTCGGCGGCCAGGGCCTGGTCCACCTTGATGGCGCCCAGGGGGGTCGCGAAGCTGCCCGCCGGCCAGATGCTGGGCCGGTCCAGGGGATAGTGATGGCTGGGACCCACCAGGATCACCGTCTCGGGCGGCGGGTCCAGGGTTTGAGCCAGGGCGTAGGCGGCCCCGGCCACGGCCCCGGAGTAGCGGTGGCCGGCGTGGGGCACCACCAGGGCCAGCACCCGCCCCGCCGGACGCGGCCCCCGCCCCAGGGCCAGAAAGGCATCCAGGCTGCCGGCCAGGGCCTGGGGCTCGGCGGGATACCACAGGCCGGCCATGTTGGCCGGGCGCGTTTCCGGCGCGGGCGCGGCGGCGGCGTGGCCCAGGGGCGCCAGGCAGGCGGCCAGGGCCGCCAGGATCACTAGCTTGGGCAGAGGGCGCATGATCTGCTTCCAACTGGAATTAATCGATACTCTTTAAAAATACCATAGCCCGGCCGCCAGGCGCGCCTCCAAGTGCCTTGGGGGCATAACGGGTCGTCCAGGCCCTGGCCCGGCCCGGCGGGGTCTGCTCCCGCTGAGCCGCTCCTGCGGGGTGGCCCAAGCGCGCGACCCTCTCCCGCCGTGCCCCGGGTCATTGACGTAAGCGCGCTCTTGCATCACACTTCACCCACAACGCCGGCCCGGGGCCGGCCAGGCGGTCACTCTGGCGGGGGCGCGGCCCGCGCCCTGGGGCGGAAAATGCCAGGCACTAAAGCCCCCAAAAGCCCAGCCCAGACCCTCAGCGGGGCGGTGATCCTGCTGCTCCTGGTGGTCATCGGCCTGGGCATCCTCTACAAGCAGGCCCATTACGACCCCCTGTCCTGGGGCCGCCCCACGCCCCCAGCCGGGGCGGCCGCCGTGCCGGCGGGCGGCCCCTTGGACCTGGCCGGGCTCAAGGTGGAGGGACTCACCCCCCTGGGACCGCCAGAGCAGTTCAATCCCCAGACGCTTTCGGACAAGATCGACGGCAAGGCCGAGTTGTACCTCTCGGCGGGGTTCAAGGCCCTGGTGACCCGGCGTTACCACCTGCCGGCCAATCCCCAGGCCTGGTTCGAGACCTATGTCTTTGACCAGGGCCAGGACCAGGGCGCCTACAGCGTCTTCAGCGTGCAACGGCGCAACCAGGGTCATTCGCTGGACCTGGGGGCCGTGGCCTACCTGAACGGCACCTCGCTGTTCATAATGCGTGGCCCCTATTACGTGGAGGTGATCGCCGCCGGCGACAGCCCGGAGCTGCAAGCGGGCATGCAGGCCTGGGCCAAGGCCTGGCTGGCCACCACGCCGGCCCCGGCCAAGCAGGCCGGCCCGGTCGAGCTGGAGCTGTTTCCGCCCGAGGGGCTGGACCGCTCCAGCCTGTCGCTCTTGGCGGCCAACGTCTTTGGCTGCGACAAGCTGGACCAGGTCTACGCCGGCTCCTACCAGGTGAATGGCCAGGAGGCCACGGGCTTCCTCTCCCGCCGGGCGGACGCCGCCCAGGCCCAGGCCCTTGCCCACACCTATGTGGAATTCCTGCTGGGGGCCGGCGGCCAGGAGAAGCCTGGCCAGGGCCTGCCGCCCGGCGCCAGGATGGTGCGCATCATGGACACCTACGAACTGGTCTTCAGCCAGGGAGCCTTCCTGGCCGGAGTGCACGGCGCCGAGACCCGGGAGGCGGCCCTGGATCTGGGACAGCGTATTCACCAGCGCCTGACAGGGGCCAAGCCATGAGTGAAGACAAACCCGATCTGATCGCCCCCGCCCCAGCGCAGCCCGCCGAGCCGGGCATGGACCGCCGCGACTTCCTGCGCCGCGCCCTGGGGGCCGGGCTCACCGTGGCGGCGGCCGGGGCCTTGGGCTGGGGGCTCTACGACCCCAAGGGCCCCAGCGCAGCCGGGTTGGCGCAGGCCCCGGTCAAGCTGGGCGATTACTCGATCAAATCCCAGGCCGGCAAGATGGCCGTGGTGCGCGCCAGTCAGCGGGTGCCGGCCCTTCAGGCCGGGCTGAAGGCCCTGGGCGGGCTGGAGAGCTTCATCCACAAGGGCGACCGGGTGCTGATAAAGGTCAACGCCGGTTTCGCCACCCCGCCCAACCTGGGGGCCACCACCAACCCCGAGCTTTTGGGCGAGTTGATCAAGCAGTGCCTGTCCGCCGGCGCCCAGAGGGTGGTGGTCACCGATAACCCCATCAACGACCCCCAGTCCTGCTTCGCCCTGACAGGCATCGGCCAGGCCACCCAAGCCGCCGGCGGGGTGCTGATGCCGCCCCTGGAGAGGCATTTCCACCCCACCACCGTGGAGGGCGGCCGCCTGATCCGCGACTGGCCCGTGCTCTACGGGCCTTTCGAGGGCGTCACCAAGGTCATCGGCCTGTGCCCGGTAAAGGACCACCACCGCTCCGGCGCCTCCATGACCATGAAGAACTGGTACGGCCTCCTGGGCGGGCGGCGCAACATCTTCCACCAGGACATACACACCATCATCGCCGAGCTGGCCATGCTGGTGCGCCCCACTCTGGTGATCCTGGACGGCGTGGTGAGCATGATAAGCAACGGCCCCACGGGAGGCTCGCCCGATGACCTGAAGGCCACGGGCACCTTGATTCTCTCCACCGACCAAGTGGCTGCCGACGCCCTGGGCGCCACCCTGCTGGGTAAGACGCCGGCGGACCTGCCCTTCATCGGCAACGCCGCGACCCGGGGCCTGGGCAGCAGCGACTGGCGCTCCTTGAATCCCCAGGAGGTGAGCCTGCTGGACCAGGGGGCCTCGGCATGGGCATAGTCAGTGTAAGGCGTGTCAGCCAGGTCTTCTTCTTCGCCTGGTTCCTATGGTTCTGCCTGGTCAGCTCCCTGGGCGAGCAGTACTGGCAACTGCGCGGCTGGCCGGTGAACTGGTTTTTGCAACTGGACCCCCTGGCCGCCCTGGCTAGCCTCCTGGCCTCGGGCAGTCTCTACAGCGGCATGGCCTGGGCGGTGCTCACCATCGCCCTCACGGCGGTGCTGGGGCGCTTCTTCTGCTCCTGGTTGTGCCCCTTCGGGGCCATGCATCACTTCCTGGGCTGGCTGGCCACCCGCCGCCTGTCCGCCCGCCAGCAGATGCAAAAGAACCAACCCCATGCGGCCCAGGCCATCAAGTACTACCTGCTGCTGGGCCTCCTGGCCGCCGCCGGCGCCCAGACCCTGCACCGTCTGGCCGGCCTGCCGCTCAGTCTGGGGGGCGCGGCGGGCTGGCTCTCGTTGCTGGCCCTGCTGACCGCCCTGGCGGCGCTGACCGTGCGCCGGCTGTGGCCCCAGCCCCGCCAGGCCCTGGCCGCCGGACTGGCCACCCTGGCTCTGCTCTTGGGGCTTTGCCTGTGGACCTCGCCCGGCGAGGTGATCGGCGCCAGCCTGCAAAGCGGGCTCCTGGACCCCATCCCCCTGGTGCAGCGCTCGGTCAACCTGATCCTGCTGCCGGCCCTGGACGCCGCCGCGGGAAAGCTCTGGGTGGCGGCTCGTCATTACCAGGGGGCTTGGCTGATCGCCCTGGTCTTCGGCGCGGCCCTACTCTTGAACTTCAAGGTGCCGCGCTTCTACTGCCGCTTCATCTGCCCCCTGGGGGCCTTGCTGGGCCTGGTGGGGCACTGGGCCCTGTGGCGGGTGGGGCGTCGGGAGGCCCAGTGCAAGGGCTGTCAGCCCTGCGCCACCCGCTGCGAGGGAGCCTGCGACCCCTTCCGCCACCTGCGTCAAAGCGAATGCGTCCTGTGCATGAATTGCCTGGACACCTGCCGCGACGGGCAGATGACCTATCAGACCAGCCGCTCCGCCGCCGGCGAGGTACCCCTGCCCGACTTATCACGCCGGGGGGTGATCCTTTCCTTGGTATCGGGCGTGGTGGCGGTGCCGGCCCTGCGCCTGGGCGGGCTGGTGGGTCCCAACTGGTCGCCGGCGTTGATAAGGCCTCCCGGCGCCCTAGGCGAGGAGCAGTTCGTGGAGCGCTGCCTAAAGTGCGGTCAGTGCATGCGCGTCTGCCCCACCAACGTCTTGCAGCCCACCGGCCTGGAGCGGGGCCTGGAGGCCCTGTGGACGCCTTCCTTGAACATGCGCATCGGCACCAGCGGCTGCCAGCTCAATTGCGTGGCCTGCGGCCAGATCTGCCCCACGGCTGCCATCCGGCCCATCACCCTTGAAGAAAAGCGTGGCCAGGGGGCTTATGCCAACGCCGGGCCGCTGCGCCTGGGCACCGCCTTCGTGGACCGGGGGCGCTGCCTGCCCTGGGCCATGGACCGGCCCTGCATCGTCTGCCAGGAGAACTGCCCCGTCAGCCCCAAGGCCATTGTCACCCGCGAGCAATACAGCGTGCTGGCTCGGGGCAAGGTGACGGGCCGGCAGAGCGACACGCTCTCCCTGGCCGGCGCGGCCTTGATCCCGGGACGCCTGGGCACCGGTGACTACTTTTTACAGCCCATGAGCGGCGATGCCGCCGCCCGCCGACGCATACGCGAAAACGGTGCCGACAATGTGAATCTGCTGCCCGGCGGTGCCTGGAGTCCGGCGGAGGGCGAGGCCGTGGAGGTGGTGGTGCGCCTGCAACAGCCCCAAATCGACCCCAGCCGTTGCATCGGCTGCGGGGTTTGCGAGCACGAGTGCCCGGTGAGCGGCCAGCGGGCCATTCGGGTCAGCGCCGAGAACGAGTCGCGCAGCCCCAAGCGCTCGCTGCTGCTTTAGTAGCGATTACTGGCGGCGGCATGATAAGATTTGCGGCGGAACCCATAGCCGGTATGACCGTGAGCCAATCTGACCCCAACCGGGCCTAATAGCCCTCAAGGAGTGCGCGCCATGTCCAGCAAAGACCAAAACGGCTCCCGCCGCGATTTTCTCAAGGTCATGGGCCTGGCCGGCGTGGGCGGCATGCTGGCCGCCAGCGGCGGTCTGGCCCTGGCCGCCACCGAGCCCCCAGCCCCGGCCAGCGGCGCCATGCCCCAGCGCACCCTGGGCAAGACCGGGGTCAAGGTGTCCAGTTTAGCCCTGGGCACCATGTGGGACACCCCCACCAACCAGATTGTGCTCAAGCAGGCCCTCAAGCTGGGCGTGACCTATTGGGATACCGCCGAAAGCTACGAAGGCGGGCGCAGCGAGGAGGGCATCGGCCAGTTCTTCAAGAAGAACCCCCAGGCCCGCGGCCAGGTCTTCCTGGTGACCAAGTCCTACGACAGCACGCGCACGGCCCAAATCTTTGACCAGCACCTGAACCAGTCCCTCAAGCGCATGAACACCAGCTACATCGACATGTGGTTCGTGCACAGCCTCACCAGCATCGACGAGTTCAACAAGCCCCATATCAAGGCCTGGGCGGAAAAGGCCAAGGCCGAGGGCAAGATCAAGCACTTCGGCTTCAGCACCCACAAGAACATGGAGGACATACTGCTGGCCGCCGCCAAACTGGACTGGGTGGACGCCGTGATGATGACCTACAACTACCGCATCATGCATAATCAAAAGATGAAGGACGCGGTGAAGGCCTGCCATGAGGCCGGCATCGGGCTCACGGCCATGAAGACCATGGGCGGTGGGCCGGTGAAGTTCGACGGCGAGGGCGATCCCGCCCTGGCCGAGCGCTTCCTCAAGCAGGGCTATTCCGCCGAGCAGGCCAAGCTCAAGGCGGTATGGAGCGACGAGCGCATCGCCAGCATCTGCTCCCAGATGCCCAACCTGGCCATCCTCTCGGCCAACGCCGCCGCGGCCATGGACAAAACCTCCCTGGCCGCCGAGGACCTGCGCTGGCTCAAGCAATACGCCGAGGCCACCCGCTGCGATTACTGCGCCGGCTGCGCGGGCATCTGCGAGGAGGCCCTGGGCCAGGCCGCGCCTGTGGGCGAGTTGATGCGGGCCATGATGTATTACCGCTCCTACGGCGACCTGGGGCGCGCCCGTGACCTCTTTGCCCAGCTGCCCACGGCGGGACTGGCCAGCTTGTCGGCCCATGACTTGGCCCGGGCCGAGCGGCGCTGCCCCCAAGGCCTGGCCATCGCCCGCCTGCTCCAGGAGGCCCAGGAACACCTGGCTTGAGCCGACGCCAGAAAGATTGAACAATCCATCCCAGGCCCGGTTGCCAAGTGCGAGGTTTTTGTTATACTAGGCAGCCGTGCCGATGGTTCGCCAAATACGCGCCCGTAGCTCAGTGGATAGAGCGCCGGACTACGAATCCGTAGGCCGCAAGTTCGAATCTTGCCGGGCGCACCAAGAAAAACAAGGGGTTAGCCGAAGAGGCTAACCCCTTGTCGCTTCTCTGTGGGTAAT
>JAKAGJ010000058.1 GCA_021815655.1 Deltaproteobacteria bacterium
GCATATTGGCATGACCCCGAGCGCGCGGCGCCCCAGGACGGCACCGGCTACAGCGTGATCTTTTGCCGTAATGGAAACGGGCGGGGACAACCCCCGCCCGTTTCTTTTTGGGCGACTTGAACGATGGGCTTACAGGCCCAGGTAGGCCTCGCGCACGTGGGGGTTGGCCATGAGCTCCTGGCCGGAGCCGGTCAGCGCGATGCGACCGTTTTCCAGGACATAGGCGCGGTCGCACATGGCCAGGGTGTTGTGCACGTTCTGCTCGACCAGGAGCACGGTAAGCCCCTCCTGGTTGACCTTCTTGACCAGCTCGAAGATGTGCTCCACCAACAACGGCGAGAGGCCCAGCGAGGGCTCGTCGAACATCAGTATCTTGGGCAGACTCATCAGGCCGCGGCCGATGGCCACCATCTGCTGTTCGCCGCCTGAGAGGGTGCCCGCGGCCTGCTTGCGCCGCTCCTTGACCCGGGGGAACAGCTCGTATATCCACTCCAGGGTCTGTTGGCGCTTGGCCTTGGCGTGGGGGCTCAAGGAACCCATGAGCAGGTTCTCCTCCACGCTCATCTCGCCAAACAAGCGACGCCCCTCGGGCACCTGGGCCACGCCGCGCTCCAACACCTGGAAGGGCTTCAGGCTATGGATGGGCTCGCCGTTGAACATGATGCGCCCTTTTTGCGGCGTGAGCAGGCTGGAGATGGTTTTCAGCGTGGTGGACTTGCCCGCCCCGTTGGCCCCCACCAAAACCAGTATCTCGCCTTCCTTCACCTCGAAGCTCACCTCCCACAGCACCTGCAAGTCGCCGTAGAAGACGTCGATGCCCTCGACTTTCAGCATGGCAGTAATCCCCCGTGCCTAGTGCCCGCCGCCGTGGCCCAGATAGGCCTCGATCACCTTGCTGTCCCGGGCCACCTCCTGGGGCGTGCCCTCGGCGATGGTCTGGCCGTGGTTGATGCAATGGATGCGGTCGCTGATGCTCATGATGACCTTCATGATGTGCTCCACGATGACGATGGTCACTCCGCTTTTCCGAATCTTGAGGATCAGCGCGATGGCCTCGTCCAGCTCGCCGGGGTTCAAGCCCGCGGCGGTCTCGTCCAGAAGCAGCAGCGTGGGCTCGGTGGCCATGGCCCGGGTGATCTCCAGGCGCTTGCGCGAGGCGATGGACAGCCCCCGGGCCAGGTGTCCGGCATAGGGCGTCAGCCCGCAGAAGTCCAGCCACTTCTCGGCCTGGGCGCGGGCCTGTTTCATGCTGCCGTGGCGCAGAAAGGCGCTGGCGATGACGTTGTCCAGGACGGTCATGCGCTTCAGGGGCTTCACCACCTGGAAGGTGCGCCCCACCCCCAGGGCGCAAATCTGGAAGGTCTTGAGCCCCGTGATGTCCTGGCCCTTGAACATCACCTTGCCACAGGTCACGGGAAAGACATGGCTGATGAGGTTGAAGGTGGTGGTCTTGCCCGAGCCGTTGGGGCCGATCAGACCGAAAATCTCGCCCTCCTCGACCGCGAAGCTGACGTTGTCAACCGCCCGCAGGCCGCCGAAGTTCTTGCACACGCCATGAAGTTCCAGTATGGCCATGGCTGTCTCCTAACCGCGCCGGAAGGCGCGCTTGATGCGCGCCCAGTCGCCGACCACCCCGTTGGGCAGGTTCATGATTACCACCACCACCAGAATGCCGAAGGCCAGCACGTGGGCCTGGCTGACGTACTTGGTCACCACGGTCATGAAGCCCCCGCCCATGGCGTCGGTCAGGGCCTGCAAGGCCCCGAAGCCCGCGCTGCGGAACACCTCCTGCAAGGCCACCATTATCAAGGCCCCCACCGCCGGTCCGTAAAGCGTGCCCACCCCGCCCACGATGGCCACCAGGATGGCCATGATGGAGATGTCATGCAGCGAGAACACCACGTGCGGGTCGATGAAGCCCATGTAATTCATGTACAAGGCCCCGGCCGTGCCCGTCAGGAAGGCGTGCATGCACAAGGAGATCATCTTGTACTTGGTGGTGTTGATGCCGATCGAGGCCGCCGCGTCCTGGTCCTCGCGGATGGACACGAAATAATAGCCCAGCTTGGAGCGCGTCACCGCCTGCACCAGCAGGATGGAGCCCACCGCCAGGGCCAGGGCGATGTAGTAGTAGGGCAGCTTGGAGATGAAGGTCTGCATGATAAGGATGCCCACCATGCCCTCGGTCAGGGACTCCCAGCTGGTGGCCACCTGGCGCATCACCTCCCCCAGGGCCAGCGAGCCCAGGGCGAAGTAGGCCCCGCGCAGGGGGAAGGCGATCCAGCCGAAGGGGAAGGCGATCAGCACCGCCACCGCGCCGCCCAGGGCCATGCCCCACCAGGCCGAAAGGCCCAGGTGGTGGGAAAGTAGCCCCGCCGTGTAGGCGCCCACGCCGAAAAAGGCCGCCGCGCCAAAGGACACCTGGCCCGTGTAACCGGCCAAAAGGTTCCAGCCGGTGCCTATGGTCACCCACAAGAGCACCAGGATCATCAGGTGCTGGAAGTAGGGCTCGGTCACCACCAGGGGCAGCACCAAAAGCAGGGCCAACAGGATCAGGGGAATGCGATGTTCTCTCATGGCTACACCTTGGTCAGGCGCTTGAAGCCGCCGGGCAGGAACAACAACACCAGGATGAAGATCACCAGGCCCATCATGTCCTCGTAGTCCATCCCTATGTAGGTGGCCCCGAAGGCCTCGGCCAGGCCCAGGGTCACGCCGCCCAGGATGGCCCCCACCGTGGAACCCAGGCCCCCCAGGATGGTGATGACAAAGGCCTTGCGCGTAAACGGCCCGCCGATGTCAGGGAACAGGTAGTAGATCGGCAGCAGGAGCGTGCCCGCCGCCGCCACCAGGCCCGCGCCCATGCCCATGGTGATGGTGCGGATGCGGTCGGCGTTGACCCCCATCAGGCTGGCCGCCTCGGCGTCCTGGGCCACCGCCCGGATGCTGCGCCCCAGGTCGGTCTTGAGCAAAAACCAGAACATGCCCGCGGTCAGCGCGCAGGCAAACCCGAAGGCGATGGTCAAGGCCACGGAAAAGGAAATGCCTCCGATGAAGAACGTGGCGTCGGAGTAGCTGGTTTTGACCGACACGTAGTTGGAGGTGAAGATGAAGCGCGCCACCTCGGTCAGCACCATGCCCACGCCCACGGTCATCAGCACCTGATTCTCCGGGAGCAAAGACTCAATTTTCAGCAGGGGGTTGAGCGTGTACTTCTGCACCCCCACCCCCACCAGGAAAAGGCAGGGCACCGACACCAAAAGCGTCACGTAGGGGTCTATGCCCAAAAAGTGGAAGCACACGTAGGTGAGGTACATGGCCAGCATCATCATCTGCCCGTGCGCCAGGTTGATGATGCCCATCACGCCCATGATCAGCGTCATGCCGATGCCGATCAAGGCGTAGAGACCGCCCTTGAGCACCCCCGCCACCAGGGTCTGAAAAAATACTTCCATGCTACAGCCTCACGCCCGTCCCATGTCGGGACCGGCCTCCGCGGATGACCGGCCGGCAACCCTCATGGCCACATGCTGTCCAATGACTCACACCACCTAGCTCTAGCCCGGGGGCCCCCGGCCAGGCCCGTCTGGGCCAGGCCGGGGGCAAAAGGGATCACTTGCGCTCAGACCACTTGGGCACGGGATACACCGCCGGCTTGGTGGCGATCTCCTTGGGCCAAACCGTCTCCAGCTTGCCGCCCTGCCATTGCACCAGATAGGTGGGAAGCTTGTTCTGCTGGGTCTTCTTGTCGTAGGACACGAACTTCACCGGGCCAAAAGCCGTCATCACGTCGGTATGGACCAGCGCCTCCTGCACCGCCGCCGGAGTAAGCTCCTTGGCCCGCTTCAGGGCGTCGGCGATCACGTACATGCAGGCATAGGCCTCGGCGCCGTGATACTCGGTGGGGTGGCCGTACTTCTTCTGGTATTTGTCGAAATAGGCCTTGGCTCCGGGATAGGGCACCGTCTCCGTCCACAGCGTGGCCGAGAACACGTAGTCGGCCGCCTTGCCCGCGTTGTCGTAGAAACCGGGCAGCGTGAAGCCGGCGCCGCCGCCCACGAAGAGCCTGGGATTGATGTCAAGCTCCTTGGACTGGCGCATCAAGAGGCCGGCGTCCATGAGGTAGGACACCATGTACAGCAGGTCGGGATTGGCCGCCTTGACCTTGATGAGCAGGGGCTTGAAGTCCACGGCGCCGGAGTCGTAGCCCTCCTTCAAGACCACCTTCAGGCCCATCTTCTCGCACTGGGCCGCGAAGCTCTTGGAGCTGGATTGCCCGAAGTTGCTTTTTTCGTAGAGGATGGCCACGGTCTGCGGCTTGACCACCTCACCCAAGAACGAGTTCAGGGCCTTGGGATACTCACTGGCCGGCGGGTTCAGGCGAAACACGTAGTTCCACTTCTGCTCCGTGATCTTGTCGTCGCTGCCCGTGTTCACCACGAAGGGCACCTGACGCTGCTGGGCCACCGCCGCCATGGCGAAAGTCACCGACGACGAGTAGCCGCCGCCCACCACCACCACCTTGTCCTGGGTGATGAGCTTCTCCATGGCCGAACGGCCCACGTCGGGTTTGCCCGTGTCGTCCTCTTTCACCAGCTCGATCGGCTTGCCCTTGATGCCGCCGGCGCCGTTGATCTCGTCCAGGGCCAACTGGAAGCTGTTCCACTCAATCTCGCCGAACTGCGCCTCCGTGCCCGTCAAGGGCAGGACCACCCCGACCTTAATGCCCTCCGCCGCTCGCGCGGAGACCGAGCAAGCAAGCAAGAGGCAACAAACCACGGACCACACTACCGACCCTGGCCGTTTCATGATCTTCCTCCCACAATGGCTGAGATGGTGAAAACTTCCGCCCCGGCCCCGGACAGGGGGCCATATTTACACCCTAGTCGCCGCGCGGGGCGAGGTCAACTCCAAGAACTTAGATTTTAATGTAAGAATTATACCTACAGGTGGCCGGATCAGGGCTGAATCAGCTTGTACTGCATGGCAAAGCGCGACAACTCGGCGTTGTTGCGCAGGGCCAGTTTCTTGAGCAGGCGGAAGCGGTAGGTGTCCACGGTCTTGACGCTGAGGTTGTAATCCTCGGCGATCTCGCGGTTGGTCTTGCCCAGGGCCAGGGCGCGCAGCACCTGCAACTCGCGGTTGGACAGGCTCTCCAGGGGCGACAGATCATCCTGGCCGCGAGACAGGCGCACCGCCAGGGCCTCGGCCACCTCGTCGCTCAAGAAACGCCCTCCGGCCAGCACCTTGCGGATGGCATTGACCAACTGCTCGGGGGCGCCGCGCTTGGTCAGGTAGCCGCGGGCGCCGGCGGCCAGGCAGCGCACCACGTACTGCTCCTCCTCGTGCATGGTCAGCACCAGGACGGGCAGCTCGGGCCAGATGTCCCTGAGCCGCTGGATGGCCTCCAGGCCGTCCAGACCGGGCATGGAGATGTCCATCACCACCACGTCGGGCGGGTTCTCCCTGGCCAGCTTGAGGGCCTGGCGCCCGTCGGCCGCCTCGGACACCTCCATGTCGCCGGCGTCCTCCAACAGGCGGCGCAGCCCCGCGCGCACGATGCTGTGGTCATCGGCTAGGAGCACCCGAATCATGGCTTATCTCCTTCCGCGCCCGCCAGCGGCAGGCGCAAGAGCACCGTGGTCCCCCGTCCCGGGGCCGAGCTGATGGCAAGCTCGCCACCCGCCAGGGCCGCCCGTTCCTGCATGCCGGCCAGGCCCCAGCCGCCCTGGCCGGAAAAGGGCTGGCGCTCGAAACCCCGGCCGTCGTCGGAAACTTTGAGCGCCAGCCAGCCGCCCCGCACCTCCAGGCTCACCTCCACCGCCGAGGCCTCGGCGTGGCGGGCCACGTTGGTCAGGGCCTCCTGGGCCACGCGGTAGGCGGCAATGGCCCGCACCCCCCGGATAAGGGGCACCTGGCGCAGGAGGAAGCGGCAGAGGATGCCGGTGCGCTTTTCGAAATCGCCGGTGTACCACTCCAGGGCGTCCACCAGGCCCAGGTCGTCCAGCACCGCCGGCCGCAGGCGGGTGGCGATGGAGCGCACGTCGGTGATGGTGCGGTCGATGAGATCGCACATGCTTCCGGCCCGCTCCGAGGCCTTGCCGTCGCTTTCGCCCAGGCGCCGTTGCAGCCAGGCGGCGTCTATGCGCAGGGCCGTGAGCACCTGGCCCAGCTCGTCGTGCAGCTCCCGCGCTATGGCCGTGCGCTCCTTTTCCTGGCTGGCCAGGATCATGCCCGACAGCCGGCGCTGGTCCTCCTGGGCCTGTTTGATCTCGCTGATGTCCAGGGAGACGCTCCACAGGGCGACCACGCCGCCGTCCTCGGCCTGAATGGGGAACTTCACCGAGAGATAGGTGCGCGGGGCGCCGTCCTGGCCGATCACCTCCTCGAACTGCCGCGGCCCGCCGCTGGCCAGGGCCTCGCGTTCGTGGCGGTCGAACTGCTCGGCCAGCCCGGGGTCGAAGACTTCCGCGTCCCGGCGCCCCTTGACCTGCTCCAGGCTTTTGGCCAGCACGGCCTCGAAGCGGGAGTTGACCAGGAGGTAGCGGCGCTCTTGGTCCTTCATGTAGACCACCGCCGGGGTGTAGGCCAGGAAGCTCATCACCTCGCGGGTGCGCTCGGCCACCTGGCGCTCCAGGTCCTTGGAATAGCGGCTGAGCTGCTCCTGGGCCAGACGCAGTTGCTCCTCGGCCCGCTTGCGCTGGGTGATGTCCACCACCACCGCCAGGGAGCGCTGGATGTAGCCCTGGGCGTCGCGCTCGGCGATGGCCGAGAGCAGCACGTCCATGAGCGCGCCGTCCTTGCGCACCAACTGGTAGGGCACGTCGCGCAGCCAGCCGGTGCGGAAGAACAGGGGCTGGTTGCGCTGGTGGTACTGCTGGCGCGACTGGGGGCTCAGGAAGTCGGTGAGCGGCTGGCCGATGACCTCCTCGGGAGCGTAGCCCAGGGCCTCGCACCAGTGGTCGCTGACGCTGACCAGGCGCCCCTGGTGGTCGATGGAGTGCAGCATGCCGGGGGTGTGCTGGTAGAGGTTGCGGTAGCGCTCCTCGCTGCGCCGGAGCTCCACCTCGGCGCTGGTGCGGCGCTGTATCTCGTTGTTGGCCCGGCGGTTGAGATAGCCCGCCGCCAGGCCGGCCAGCAGGCACAGGCTGACCACCAACAGTCCCGTGGTCTTGATGAGGGGGTCGAAAAGCCCCTCGCGCACCTGCTCCAGCTCCTGCAGGTGGATGACCTTCCAGCCGGGCTGGCTGTCCAGCTCGCGGGAATAGACCAGGTAGCGCTTGCCCCGGCGGTCCACCACCTGCTCGTTGTCCAGCACCCGGCTGCCCCCCCAGGTCCAGGGGCCCTCCCCGAACTGGCGGGACTCGCTCAAGGCCTCCTCCTCCTCGGTGGTGAGCGGGTTCAGGCTGGTGAAGAGCCAGTCCGGCCGGTTGGCCCCGAAGATCACCCCGAAGGGGCCGGCCAGCAGGGTCACGCCCTCGTCGGAGGAGCCCAGGATGTCCTTTTCCATCAGCTCGATGGAAGCCTTGATAACCACCACCCCCACCGGCGTCTCATCCTGGGGGGCGTAGACCGGATAGCTCGAGTAGGCCCCGCGCTTCTTGGAGGTCATGCCCATGGCCAGGTAGTTGGAGGCCAGCCCTTTCATGGCTTGCAGGAAATAGGGGCGGAAGGAGAAATTTTCGCCCACGAAGGAGTCGATGGCGAAACGGTTGCTGGAGGCGATGGTGGTGCCGCTTTGGTCCAGGAGGTAGATCACGTCCTCCTCCAGGGCGCCGCGCACCAGGTCCAGGAGCAGGTTGGCCCGCTCCAGGGTCTCGGGGCCGGGATGGGTCAAGGCGCGCTGAATCTCGGGCAGGCCGGCCAGGATGCGCACCGGCTTGAGGTTGCCGGCCAGGAAGGCCTCGATCTGGTTCTTGACCGTCACGGTGTACAGGGAGGCCCGCCGCCGGGCCAACAGGGACTCTGACTCGCTCAGGGAGAAGAAATAGTAGAACCCGCTGACCGTGATGGAGATCAGGGCCAGCAGCGTCAGCACCAGGATGATGGAGCGCAGCCTCATGGCGTTCCTCGCCCGCTGGCGCGGGGGTGGCGGGCAACGGCGTTTCGGGGAGGGCCGGTTGGCTGCTAGAGTATCACCGCCGGCCCGGCGGCGACAAGTTGGGCCTGCCCCCGTGGCGGCCGGGCTAGGTCTGCCGTGGGCCGCCCGGGCCGGAGAGGGTGCCCCATAGGCCGCCAGCCACGATCAGGCCGCCATAAACCATATGGGTGGAGGTAAACGGCTCATGCAGGGCCAGGGCGCCCAGCAGCGCCCCGTAGAGGGGCAGGGTGTTGTAGAAGACCATGGCCCCGCCGGCGCTCAATATCTGCACCGCCCGGTTCCAG
>JAKAGJ010000059.1 GCA_021815655.1 Deltaproteobacteria bacterium
GCGCGGATATGACCGCTTGGTAGGGTCCGCCCAGGTCGGCCTGGCGGTAGTCGGCCTCCAGGATGCGCACCCGCGCCTCCTGGCCGGCCAGGCGCGCCCGGGCTTGGCTTAGCATCTGGGCGGCCAAGTCCACCAGGGTCAGATGGGCGCAGGGGATGGCCTCCAGGATCATGGCGCTAAGAAGCCCGGTACCCGCGCCCAGCTCCAGCATGGGGATGGGCCGCTCATCGCCGCAGATTTGGGGGCGGGGCAGCAGGGACAGGGCCACGCCATAGAAGTCATCGAAACAAGGAATAAACTTGCGCCGGAGTCGATCATACTCCG
Organism: Deltaproteobacteria bacterium; assembly: GCA_021815655.1. GTDB lineage: Bacteria > Desulfobacterota > Desulfarculia > Desulfarculales > Desulfarculaceae > JACRDC01. The sequence continues at coordinate 325 of JAKAGJ010000059.1, forward strand.
CCGAGCCCTCATCAAATGCCCGCTGAACGCTCATGGCGAGGCCTTTGGGGAAAATGTCTTGTAATGTCGAGCAGTCGGCTGTATACAACTTAGCCCTCGCCGCGGAGCTTGTCAAGCAACCCCTTGCCCCGCCAGGCCAAATCACGCATAATGATGACGCGCTCCTGGTTCCAGGGCTCATGGCCGCGCAGATCGGGGAGTAAGTCTATTGCCGAGTTGGAACAGGGGCCGGGGGGGCCGCTGGTGGGCGCTGCTATGCGCCCTGGCCCTGTTGTCGGGGCTGTTGGCCGGCTGCGCCAGCAGGCAGGGGCCGGCTCCCCGGGTCTATACCGGCCCGGGGCCGGGCGAGGCGCCGGCCCCCACCCCGGGCAAGGGGGGCCGATTGCCGGCCACCCAGCGCCCCTACACCATCCAGGGCCACACCTACCACCCCCTGTCCAGCGCCCAGGGCTACCAGGAACGGGGCATAGCCTCCTGGTACGGCCCCAACTTCCACGGCAAACGCACCAGCAATGGCGAGGCCTACAACATGGAGGCCCTCACCGCCGCTCACAAGACCCTGCCCATGGATACCTGGGTGGAGGTGACCAACCTGGACAACGGGCGCGAGTTGGTGCTGCGCATAAACGACCGCGGTCCCTTCGTGGACGGCCGCATCATCGACCTCTCCAAGGCAGCGGCCCGCGACCTGGGGGTCCTGGCCCGAGGCACCGCCCCGGTGGTGGTGCGGGCCCTGGGCTATCGCCAGATGGGCACCGGCGTGGCTGGCCGGCCGGCGGTGTACGTGCCGCCGCCCTCCTATGAGACCGGCACCTTCACCGTGCAGGTGGGGGCTTTCACCAACCCCGCCAATGCCCGGCGCCTGGCGGCCAAGCTGCGCCCGGTATGGGGCCAGGTGAGCGTGGTGCGTTACGACCGCGGCGACGCGGTCTTCCACCGCGTGTGGGTGGGCAAGGTGAGCCATTTGCAGGAGGCCAAGGCCCTGGAAACCAGGCTGCGCGCCTCAGGCCTGGCCAATTCCTTCACCGTGGCTTGGTAGGCTCGGCGGGGCTAAGATATCTGGGCACATAGGCCGGATGGACGGCAACAGCCCCCCTGGAGCAGGGAGGCTGCGAGAAGGCCGGAGAGTGCTGGCGGGATGGGCCGGGTGGCCCCAGGCTCTAATCTTCCTCGTCGCCGGTGATTTCCTCGCCGTTGATGCGTTTGCGCAGCACTCCTGAGGTCTTGAAGACCACCACCTTGCGCGCCCGGAGCTGCAAGTCGGCTCGGGTCTGGGGGTTGCGCCCCCGGCGGGCGCGCTTGGCCTTGACCATGAATTTGCCAAAGCCGCTGATGAGGATGTCCTCGCCCTGGCTCAGAGTGTCCTTGATGATCTCCAGCAAGGTCTCCACCACGTCCCGCGAGCGGCTCTTGGGCAGCTGGGTATCCTCGTAGACCTGGTTGATGATGTTCTCCTTGGTCAGAGCCACCAGCCACCCCTCCTTTTCATCGGCATCAGCTTGTGTTTTCCAGATGGCCCGCCTCGGGGCGGCCAAGAAGTTTTCGATAGGCGAATATGCCCCAGTATTAAGCGCTTGTCAATACCTTTAGTCCGTGGACGGCGATCATACGCTCGTTTGAATCTCCTAGCCAGACCTCCCATAACTTAAAGTCAAGCATTGTGAAAATGTATAACATAGTAATTATAAGCACTAAACTGCAAAGGACTTCAGTCGCGTCACAGGGTGGCCCAGGTCTGCGCACAGCCCCTGGCAACCCGGCCACCCCCCCCTTGCCCTAAAGGCTGGCAGTGTATATATTTAGTTCGTGATTACCGAGCTGCAGCCCGGGGGCGACATGGTTTCGACGGGGGCAGTTGCGGCGCAAGTGGCATGTCGGGGTCCGTCGGCCCGTTATCCGGTGGGAACTAAAGTAATCGCAGACGATTACGCATACGCCGTAGCCGCGTAAAGGCTACCGTCTCCCCGGTCTACTCCTGCGGGGCCGGGAGGGGCGACGATTAGCGGGATAGGTTAAGGACACCGCCCAGCCGGTCCGGTACCGAAATAAAAGGTGGGGCTAGCCAAAGACGCATCCTGCCCTTGGGAGACGACGCGGCGAAATTAAATCAAGGGATAAACATGTAGAAGCTTGTGCCAAATGCTTTCGGACGGGGGTTCGATTCCCCCCGCCTCCACCAACTAACCTTATATAATCAACCGGTTAAAAAGGCGGCCTTCGGGCCGCCCCGCTTTTGCCCCATTACTCCCCTACCCTTCCCCTTCTTTAGCCTATAGCCCCTGGGCTGGACCCTCCGCCTGGCGTGGTCCTACGTTACCCTTGGCGAGCCTTGGTTTTGGCCGAGTAAGGCTACCGTCACTGGGGGCTAAGCGGAATTCAGTTTTGTGAAATTGAAATTTGTTTTTTTGCCAGAGGCAGCAAAATTTTCCTACCGGGTTTCACGGGGTCTCCACGGCACCCATCGCGTATTGTGTTTATTTTTATCACAATTGTGCCTAATATCCTCCTAAGGTATTAGTTGAGCGAGGGCTATACAAATCAGGCATTGAATTTGCTATGCTATAAGTATTAGCAAAGCCAAACCCGTCGCGAGGCGGGGACGGAAAGCCGACGGGTCTCCCCGGGAGACGGCTGGGTTGCCTAATCACCATTAGGATTCCCGGCCGTTTTGTTTTTTTATCACAGGGCTGGGCTATACCGGGGAGGCGTGAAAATGAGAAAGCTTACGTTACATGCGGCCACCATATTAGGGATTTGCCTGCTTTTGGGTCTGAGCAGCCCGGCGCGAGCCGACGACATCAACACCATATCGCTGGCAAGCGTGACCTGGGGCAACCAGGTGGACGTGACCCTGAATGGCAGCCATCTGGGCCTTGAGAACACCGCCGAGATGAATTTGCTGCTCAACGGATTCCAGGATGTAATCGGCTATTGCGTGGCCATCAACCAGAACGTAACCGTGGGCGGCACCTACGGCGGCAGCTTCCTCGTCGACCCGACAAGCGGAGGTCCCTCCACCCTGGGAGCCGCCTGGCTGGTGGACCATTACGCCCCCGGCTTGGGCAATCCCTATAGCCCCAACTACTTGGCCTCCACCATCACCGCCTTGCAGGTGGCCATCTGGGAGGTCACCTACGACTACTCCACCTCGGGCACCTACGCGCTCAACTCCGGCGCCTTCAGCGTCGCCAACCTGGATTCCGGCATCAGCAACCTGGCCAACAGTTACCTGAAGGCCATGGTGGCGGCGGATTTCACGCAAACGGGTCTGAACTCCTCCGGCGTCCTGGTCGCGGGCACCGTCGAGCCACCCTCGGTTCCCGAGCCGGGTAGCATGCTGCTCTTCGGCTCGGCGGCTGGTCTGCTGGGCTGGCTGCGCCGGCGCAAGGGCCAAGCAGCCGCTTGACAGGCGGCCTGGTGGTGGGCCGGTGCCTCACCACCATGTTTATAATCCGAGCTTTTTTAGCCCACCACTGACGCCCATGGGGAGCAATCCCCATGGGCGTCAGTGCTGCCACAGATGGTGCTGGCGGGCTTGCTAGAGGCGTTTAGGCAGTAAAGATAGCGGGGTACATGGTCTGGAGGGGGCGGCCCCAAAGGCGGTGGGCCGCCCCATGGGAGCGGCCCACCTGATTTGCTTGTCTTGCTTGCCTAGGGCCAGGTCCGGCTAGAAATCGTGGAAGTCGTCGTCCAGGGGAATGGCCCTCTCAGCCTCGGTCTGGGCCCGCTTCGCCGCGGAGCCGGCCGCGGCCCGCTTTTTGGCCGCCGGGGCTGGCAGGGCCTTGGGCTCCGCCTGCTCGCTGCGCGGCGAGCGGCCCCTGGACAGCCAGCCGGCGGCCCCCTGCCCGCTGATCCGGCGCCCGGCCTGGCCGCTGCCGGCCAACTGGGCCAGGTCCACCACAAAGCCCTGCATGGTTTCGGCCTGGGCCGACAACTCCTCGGAGGCCGAGGCCGACTCCTCGGCGTTGGCCGCGTTCTGCTGGGTCACCTTGTCCATCTCGGTGGCGGCCTTGTTCACCTGCTCGATGCCCTGGGCCTGCTCGCTGCTGGCGGCGGCGATCTCGCCCACCAGTTCGGCCACCTTCTCGGAGCTGGCCGCCACCTCCTGGAAGGCCTGGTTGGTGCGTTCCACCAATTCCGCGCCCTCCTGGGTCTTCTTGATGGTGCCCTCGATGAGGCTGGCGGTGTTCTTGGCCGCCTCGGCGGCGCGCATGGCCAGATTGCGCACCTCCTCGGCCACCACGGCGAAGCCGGCGCCCGCCTCACCGGCGCGGGCGGCCTCCACGGCGGCGTTTAGGGCCAAGAGGTTGGTCTGGAAGGCTATCTCGTCGATGGTCTTGATGATCTTGCCGGTCTGCTCACCAGCGGCGTTGATCTCGGACATGGAGGCCGTGAGCTGACCCATGGACTGGTTGGCCCGGGCCACCAGGGCCTTGGACTCGCTCATCAGGCTGTTGGCCTGGGCGGCGTTGTCGGCGTTGGTCTTGGTCATGGAGGACATCTCCTCCAGGGATGAGCTGGTCTCCTCCAGCGCGGCGGCCTGTTGGCTGGCCCCCTCGGCCAGGGACTGGCTGGAGGTGGCCACCTGCCCCGAGGCCGAGGCCACCTGGGCGGCGCCGTCGCTTAAGCCCGCGATAACCTTCTGGATGGGCCGGGTGATGCTGCGGGTGATGAAAAAGGCCAGCATCGCGCCCAAAGCCAGGGCCACGGCCAGGCCGATGAGCATCGTCAGGGAAGCCTTGGAGAGGGAGGAGACGGTCTCCTTGGAGATGCGCTTCATGCCTTCCGTGGTGGCCAGGGAGGTGGTGCGAGCCAACTCCAACACCACGTTGCCGGTGGCGGTGCGCTTGACGCCGATGTCGGCCAGGGCCTGCATGTTGTCCAGCATGGCCGTCATGGCCATCTGGTATTGTCCGGCGGCCTGCTTGATATTGGCCAACTGCTCCAGGTTGGCGTCCAGGCGGGTGACGCCCTTGAGCTTGTCCAGCTTGGCGTTGATATCCTCAAAGCTCTTCAGGGCGGCCTGCAATATCTTGGGGTCGCGCAGGGTCTGGGCCTTCCAGTTCTCTATGCGGATGACGTTGCCCGTATCCATAATATCCGAGGCCCACTGAATTTTGCGGTTGCGCTCCACCAACTGGTCAAAGGAGGCGCCGTTGCTGAAGTCCTTGTCCATGGCCTTGGCCTGGTCAGCGCGGAACGATTCGGCCTGCTGCGCGAACTTGTGCCCCGCCGCCAGCATGGCCTCGCGGCCTTTGGCTATGGCCTCGTTCTTGGTAACGGTTTGCTTGATTAGCTCGTCGTATTCGTTGATCTTGACCGTGGATTTCTCCACGCCCTCCTTGAGCTTGACCAACTCGGGGTGTTTGCCGGCCAGGTCGCGGCCTTGGGCCAGATTTTCCCTCACCAGGGCCAGGTCCTTCAGGGCCGGCTCCAGTAAGGCCTTGTCATCGGTGTAGGCATAGCCGCGCAGATTGTACATCATGCGCTGCACGCGGCGCTCCAACTGGGAAACCACGCCCACTTCGGTAACGTAGGCCTGGTCCATGAACTCGCTCTGCCTCTCCACGGCGCGCATGTTGAAAACCGCCGTGCCGCCCAGCACCAAGGAGATGGCGATCAACAGACCGAAGCCCAGGCTGATCTTGGCTCCCAACTTCAAATTTTTCATGCATCCCTCTCTTTATCCAGCTTATTACCGGTATTCGCCGGCGAGATTCCGAGGCCGCCGCCTTAGCCCCTGTTTCAGGCGGCCCGCCGCAGCAGGTCCAGTTCCTCCCCGCCCAGCACGCGGTCGATGTCCAGGAGGATGCGCACGTTTTGGCCATCCTTGGCCAGGCCCAGGATGTATTGCGTGTCCAGGCTCACCCCGAAGCTGGGGGTGGGCTCCACCTCCTCCTGTTTGACGTTGGCCACCTCGTTCACCGCGTCCACCACCATGCCCATGGAGGTCTGGTCCTGGCCGGCCTGGATCTGCACCACCACGATGCAGGTGCGCTCGCTGTAGGCCGCGGGCTCCATGCCGAATTTGAGCCGCAGGTCCACCACGGGTATGACCTTGCCCCGCAGGTTGATGACACCCTTGACGAACTCCGGCGTGCGCGGGATGGGGGTGAATGACATCAGCCCGATGATTTCCCTGACCTTGAGTATGGCGATGCCGAATTCCTCCCGGGCCAGGTGAAAGGTCAGGTACTTACCTTCCTGAATCCGCTCTGGGCCTTTTGGTCCGGCCCCTTCCAGGACTGTGGCGTCTTTCATGTTTTAAGGCCTCCGCAAATAAATGTTTGTGCAATACAGTTCAAGCCATAATGCAAGCAGGGAGTCGTTCCCATATTGTGCATATCTGGAAGAAGAACTTTCTCAGATGGCGGGTCTAAATCGGTGGGGGCGGCAATCACTGCAAATGCACAGGCTGTGCCAGGAAGATTTCCCTGGTTAGTACGGCTAATGACCTAAAATTTTGCGATAAATTTGGGGAAAGTTTCCGCGAGGCTATTTTTTGTTCTGTCGGGCAGGAAAAACGTCTCGCGAGGCATGACGAATGGGCGCGTTTGTCTTATGGGAGAGGACTGACGGGCCAGGCGGCAAATATCTAAACTTTAACTTTGATTAAATGCACAACGCACTATGTTAATTAATTATTTCTTGCCGAGCATGCGCAAGGTCTTGAGCACCGTACGCAGCACCCGCATGTTGGAGGCGCCCACCTTGTTGGCGTAGCGCAGAATCATGGGCACCTCCACGCACACCGTGTCCGGCCCGGCCAGGCGGCGCAGCAGCTCGGAGGAGCAGGTGAATCCCTGCTCGCGCAGAAACGCCGGCCCCGCCTCTTGCAGCAACGGCAGCACCGCGCTGCCGCGGTACATGCGGAATAAACAGGTATAGTCCTTCACCCCGGGTAGACGCCAGCGCAGGCGATAGAGCAGGCCGGCCACATAGCTCAAGATGCGCCGGCCCCGGGTCAGGCCGTGGATGCGCGAGCCCTCGCAATAGCGCGAGGCGATGACGATATCGGCCCCTTGCTGGATTTTTTGCAGCATGTCCTTGATGAGAAAGGGGTTGTGGGTGTTGTCCCCATCCATGGTCACCAAGAGATCATCAGGCCCCAGGCGCCCGGCCAGCCGGCCCAGGCCGGTGTTCAGCACCCCGTGCAACCCCTGGTTGGGTTCATGGCGCAGGCATTCCAGGTTCAAGGCGCTGAATTCCCGGGCCGCGCGGTCTATCCAGTAGGGCGAGTCGTCCTGGCTGCAATCGTCGATCACCAGCACCCGGTGGGACAGGCCCAACCCTGGCAGCAGGCGGGCATAAGCGGCCAGGAGGTCGTGGATGCTGCGCCCTTCGTTGTACACCGGCAGGATGATGTGGAGCTGGCTGGCGGACATGGCTACCCTTCCCCGGCCTGGGACATGAGGTGGTCCACGATGCGCCGGGCGGCCTGGCCGTCGCCAAAGGGATTGGCGAGGTCTTGCACCGCCCGGTAGGCCGCCGGGTCGTCCAACAGGCGGCTGGCCTCGCGCACGATGGCTTGGCTGTCGGTGCCCACCAGGCGGGCGGTGCCGCTCTCCAGGGCCTCGGGGCGCTCGGTCACGGCGCGGGTCACCAGGACCGGCTTGCCCAGGCTGGGGGCTTCTTCCTGGATGCCGCCCGAGTCGGTGAGAATCAGGTGACAGCGGTCCATGAGATAGAGGAAGGGCAGATAGGGCACGGGGTCGATGAGGTGCAGGTTGGGAAAAAGCCCCAGGCGGGCGCGGAAGGCGGCCTGCACGTTGGGGTTGAGATGCACCGGGAAGATGATCTCCACGTCCGGGCGCTGGGCCAGCTCCGCGATGGCCCGGGCCACCTGCCCCATGCCCGGCCCAAAGTTTTCGCGCCGATGATTGGTCACCAGGATTAGGCGCTTGTCCGAGCGCAGCCGGGGCAGTTGCGCCGCCACCGCTGTCGCCAACTCCGGTTCCCGGCGCAGACGCCCCAACATGTACAAGAGGGCGTCGATGACCGTGTTGCCCGTGAGCAGGATG
>JAKAGJ010000060.1 GCA_021815655.1 Deltaproteobacteria bacterium
CACGGCCTTCAGCACCTCGCGGGGCGCCTCGAAGACCTCGGTGTGGCGGCCCAGGTAGCAGGGGTCGTGGTAGATGACCTTTTTGGCCAGCGAGCCGGAAAGCTTCAGCTTGCCCTCGTCCAGGAGCTGCTTGAGCAGCTGGGTGTAATGCACCACCTCGAACTCGCCGCCCAGATCGGGGTATTCCTGGGTGAAGGTCGCGTAGCAGTGGGGGCTGGTGGTGATGATCTTCTTGACGCCCTTGCCCTGGAACAGCTTGATGTTCTTTTCGGCCAGGGAAGTGAACTGCTCCTCGTCGCCCATCTTGCGCAGGGCCTCGCCGCAGCAGGACTCCTCGTTGCCGATGATGCCGAAGCTCACCCCGGCGGCCTTGAGAATCTTGTTCAAGGCGCGGGCGATGGCCTGGGAGCGGGGGTCAAAGGCCGAGGTGCAGCACACGCTCAGGAAATACTCGGTGCCCTCGGTGAAGACGGGCACGTCCTGGCCCTCGGTCCACTTCTCGCGCTTGTCCCGGTCCTCGGACCAGGGATTGCCCTTGGAGTGGATGGAGCCCATGATGGTGCGCAGCATCTGGGGGGCGGCGCCGCTCTCGGCGATCATGGCGCGCATGGCCTTGACCACGTCGATGATGCCCACCTGGCGGGGGCAGTTGACCACGCAGAGTTTGCAGGTGGTGCAGGCGTAGAGGATGTCGTCTGACTCGAAGCCCTCCAGGCCCATCTGGCCCATGCGGATGAGCTTGCGGGTGCGAAACTCACCGCCCACGGCCGGCCAGGGGCACAGGCCCGAGCACAGGCCGCACTGCATGCACTGGTAGAGCGTATCACCGCCCATGGCGGCGATGGCCTGAGAGACCTCCAGGAAGGGCGTGACGGACATATCTTTTGTAACTCCTTGCTGGCACAGTAGATTGCGGGCGTCGACCGGTTGCGCCTGGCCGCGCCCATTTTCACGCGCGGGTCGCCGGCCTTTGCTTAGCAGTTAGGCAGGATGCTGTCAAGAATGTATTCACCCCAAACAACTGCCCATTTCCCGGCGGGCCTTCCGCGCCGCCTGGCCTGCCGGGGCGGCGCTCCAAGGGCCCCTGGGGCCAAGGCGGCGGAGCTACTGCCGGTTGCGGAAGACCAGGAGCGCCTCGGGGATGAGCGAGCGCACCACCGCCGCGGGCTCCAGGGCCAGGCGGCGCTCCAGGTCCTCGTAGCGGTGGTAGGCCTTGGTGAGCTTGGGCACCTGGGGCAGGAAGGAGGCCTGGATGTCCTTGGGCCGGGCGGCCATGTCCAGCAGGCTGTAGGACTCGGCGGCCACGCCCTGGACCCAGCCCAGGCGGCGCATCAGGTCGAAGCGCACCTGGTCGGCCAGAAACAGGAATGCGTCCAGGGCCTCCACCTTGGGCTGGGATTCCAGATAGGTGAAACGTTCCCCCGGACCCCAGCCGCGCACCCCCAGCACCACGTCGTAGAGGGCCAGGGTGGCCTCGCGGTCCAGTTCGGCCAGGCGCGACAGCACCGCGTCGGGCAGGTCGCTGATGCGGGTCGCGGGGCCGGGGGCGAAGCCCACCCGCCGCTCCCAGCGGCCGAAGCTCTGCTGGGCGGCCTTGGCCCGCCGGCGCTCTTCCAGGTCTACCAGAACTCCCACTCTCCACGCCTTTCGCCGTCCCCATGGCTGGCCAAGGCCAGCCCCGGCGGCCCCGCTTACTTCAAGTAGGCCCGGCCCTCCTCGGCGGCCGGCAGGGTCACCAGGAAGGAAGCCCCCTCCCCTTCTCTATTGTGCACCTCCACCTGCCCGAAATGGCGGGTGACGATCTTGTGCACGATGGATAGCCCCAGACCGGAGCCGCTGTCCTTGGTGGTGAAGAAGGGGTTGAAGATATTGTGAATCACGTCCATGGGTATGCCGCCGCCGGTGTCGCTCACCTCGCCGGCCACGAACTGCTTGCCCTCGCGCACCACCGCGAAGCTGCGCAGGATCAGCCGTCCGCCCTTGATGCCCATGGCCTGCAACGCATTGAGATAGATGTTTAAAAACACGTGCTTGATCTGGCGGTCGTCGCAGAAGACCGGCGGCAGGTCCTTGCTGAACTGGTGCACCACCTCCACGCGCCCGTCCTGCAGATCGCGCCGCAGGAGTTCCAGGGCCTCGTCCATGATGGTGTTGAGGTCGTGCTCCTCGAAATGGTTGCGGGCATCGGTGGAGAAATCCAGCATCTCGTTGAGCGTGCGCTCCAGGCGCGTCACTTCCTCGATAATCACGTCCAGGTAGGGCGTGATGTTGGAATCCTTGCCCACCTTCTTGCGTATGCGCCGGGTAAAACCGCCGATGCTCACCAGGGGGTTTCTGATCTCGTGGGCCACGCCGGCGGCCACCTCGCCCAGGGCGGCCAGCTTGTCGGCCTCCAAAAGACGATTGCGCATCTGGGCCAACTCGCGGTTGGCCGACTCCAGGTTCTGGTACAAGCGGCTGGCCTCCAGGGCCAGCCCCCCCTGGTTGGCCAGCATGGCCAGAAGCTTCTGATCGCGCTCGCCAAAGGGGCGCTGGCTCAGGTGGTTGTCCACCACCAATACGCCCACCACCTTGCCCTTGGCGAACATGGGCACGGTGATGAAGGGGTGGGGACCCAGGGCGGAGAGCAACTCGGGGCGCACCTGGGGGTCTGCCTGGGGATTTTCCACCAGGATGGCCCGGCGCTCGGCCACGGTGCGGGCCAGCACGTCCTGGGGGGGAGACATGGGCACCGCCAAGAGCGCCAGGCTCTCGTCGGTGACCATGGCCGGCCCCGGGCGCCGGTCGCGCAGCTCGTTGAGGGATTTGGTCAGCTCCTGCCGCTGGGGCCCCAGGCTTGACTTGTCCATGTCGGCCAAGGCCCTGAGCACGTTCTTGCCCTCTTGCACCAGGAACAAGAGCACCCGGTCGTGGTCCAGCCCCGCGGGGTGGATCACGGCGTGCAGGATGATGAGCACCGTCTGGTTGAAGTCCACGGTGGTCATCAGCACGGTGCTGATCTCAAAAAGAGTGGCCAGGGCCCCCACCATTTCCTCGTTGCGCTGGGCCAGGTCCTCCACCCGCTGGAAGGTCAGCGCGTTTTCCAGTGCCGGCGAGACCATGGAGGCCATGGTGTAGAGCAGGTTGCGGTCATCGGCGTTGAACCCCGGCCCGGCGCCCTCCTCGCGCACCGCCTTGTCGAAGACGCAGAGATGCCCCTGGTAGTGCCCCTTGAAGGACAGGTTGGCGCAGAGCCCGTCTTCGATGGCTTGGTCCAGGCTGCCCGTATCGCACACCTCGGCGCGGTCGCCATCCCCAGCGGACGCCGACTCTCCGCAGCCCTTAATGCAATCCTTGCCTTTTAGGCAGCGCGGGGGCACCTGGCCATGGGCGGCCCGCAGGAAATGCTCCTCGCCGTTGTGCTGGGTGATGGTCACCAGACCGCCCCTGGCCCCCAGGAGCTTGGCGCAGATGCCCACCACGGTGTCCAGGAGCTGGTCCACCTCGATGGTGGAGATGGCCGCCCGGCCCAGGTCGGAGAGCACGTTGAGCTCGGCGATGCGCTTCTTGGATTCGAAGTACAGGCGGAAGTTGCGGATGGTGCCGGCCATCTCGCGGGCCACCATCTGCAATAGGCGAGTGTCGGTGTCCTCCATCTGGTGCCCGGGCTCGAAGATCAACAGGAGCACGGCGTAGAGCCGGTTGTCGTCCATTACCGGGAACAGGGCCGCCAGTTCGCCTTCCTGGCAGAGATGGTCCAGGGCCTGGTCGCCGCTGGGCAGGGCCACGGTGAGAATCTGGGGCTCGCGGCGCCGCGCCGTCTCACCCACGCGCCCCACCCCGAACTCCACCGCCAGGGCCGGCGCGGGCGCGGACTCCTTGGGCCAGACGTTGGCCTTGACCAGCACGCTGCGGGCGTGCTCCTGCAAAAACAGCACGCTCTGGCGGCAACCCAGGTGGGTGTTTATCACCCCCAGGATGCTGTCCAGGCGCTCGCCCACGTCCACGGAGGAGTTGGCTATCTCCACCACGTGGGCCAGGACGTCGAAACGCGGGCCGGCGAACATGGCCTAGGCCCTCCGCGCTTCCTGGCCGTGGGCGATGGCCTGGCGGTAGATATCCTCGTAGGCGCCCGCCGCCTTGTCCCAGGAAAAATCCAGGGCCATGGCCCGGCGCATGGCGCCCTGCCACTCCGAGGGCTGGGCAAAGGTCTCCAAGGCCCGCTTCAATGCCGCCAGCAAGGCCGGGGCCTCGTAGAGCTGGAACTTGAACCCCACCCCTGGGCTGGCCGGGGTGTGGTCGCTGACGGTGTCTTCCAGGCCGCCGGTGGCGCGCACCACCGGCAGGGTGCCATAGCGCAGGGCGTGCAACTGGTGCAGTCCGCAGGGCTCGTAGCGGCTGGGCATGAGCAGCATGTCGCAGCCGGCGATGAGCTTGTGGGCCATGTCCATCTCGTAGCCGATGACCAGACCCAGACGGTCGGCGCGGCGGCGGTGCAGCTCCTGCAGGTAGGCGTGGTAATGGTCGTCGCCAAAGCCCATGATTACCATGTCCAGGCCCAGTTCCAGCACCTCATCCAGGATGGGCGCCAAGAGGTCCAGGCCGCGGCGGTCCACCAGGCGCCCCACGAAGCCCACCAGGGGCCTGCCGCCCGCGGCCGGCAGGCCGAAGGCCTGGCGCAGCCCCGCCTGGCACTGGGCCTTGGGAGCCAAGTCGCCGGCAGAGTAGGGCGCGGCGATGTAGGGGTCGTGCTGGGGGTCCCAGGTTTGGTAGTCCACGCCGTTGATAACCGCCTTGAGACGCTCCTTGCGGGCCAGCAGCACCCCCTCCAGGCCATGGCCCATCTCCGGGGTCTGTATCTCCCGGGCATAGGTGGGGCTGACGGTGGAGATCATGTCGGCGTAGACCAGGCCGGCCTTGAGGAAGTTGATCTTGCCGTAGAATTCGATGGCCTCCGGCGTGAAGAACTCCCAGCCCAGGCCGGTCAGCGGCATGTCGTAATGCCAAAAGACGCCCTGACTGCCCATGTTGTGCACGGTCATCAGGGAACCGGCCTCGGCCAGCAGGGGATGCTCGCGATATTGGGCCTTGTGGTATAGAGGCACCAGGCCGGTGGTCCAGTCGTTGGCGTGGATCAGGTCCACGGGCTTGCCCAGGCGCAGGCACAGCTCCACGGCGGCGCGGCTGAAAAAGATGAAGCGCTCGGCGTTGTCCTCGTAGTCGCCGTAGGCGTTGCCGTAGAGCCCCTCGCGGTCGAATAGGTGCTCGTGGCTGATGAGATAAACCGTCACCCCCGGCCCGGGCTCCAGGGTGAAGACCTCCGCGTGGTGGCGACGCCAGGAAACCGGCACCTCCAGGGTCAGGTCCAGGCGCTTAAGCCTCTCCTCCTGCTCTGGGGCCAGGCGGCACTTGGGGGTGACCACGTCCACCGTGTGTCCGCGGGCGGCCAGGGCCAGGGGCAGGTCATGGGAAACCTCGGCCAGGCCGCCCACGCGGCTTAACGGCCAAACCTCCGGCGAAACGAACAATACATGCATGGGTCACCATCCTGGTTATGCCAGTCATAATAGCACGCCCCATCAGTGGGTACAAAACCTCTGTGCCCTCCGGCCCGGGCCGGTTGACACCCCGGGGCCGGCCAAAGTAGGCTCGAAGGTACCCAAGCTCGCGGACATCCCCGGAGCCCCGGCGCAAAAGCCGCCCCGAGAGACAGCGCATGGCCAATTGGATAGTGATACGCCGCCTTACCGGACTGGTGACCCTGGTCTGCGGACCCCTGTCCCTGGTCTACCTGCTGGCCCTGATCGTCAAATGGAACAACCTGGTGGCCAGCGGTGAATTGGCGGAGGAGATATGTGTGAACCTGGCCACCGTGCTCCTGACGGCCTTGCTGACCCTGTGGGGTGGCTGGCGTTGGCAGCGGCGCCTGGACCACCAGGTGGATACCCTGCTGGACACCTGCCACCGCCTGGCCCTGGGCGAGCCGGCGGGATTGCCCGATCCCCCGGAGCGCCTGGACGAACTGGGGCGCCTGGGGCTGGCCATCCAGGTGCTGCGCGAGGCCCTGGTGGATTACTTGAGCCTCTACCGCCGTTTCTTCGATGTGGCCCCGGACATGTTCCTGTCCATCGGCACCACCAACTACCAGATATTGGACGCCAATCAGGCCTTCTGCCAGAAGGTGGGGCTGTTGCACTCCGAGGTGCGGGACCAGCCGGTGGGGCGGTTCGTGGTGCTGGAGCAGTCCTGGGAAGAGGCCCTGCTGCAGGTGGGGCAGCTTCACAGGGGACAGGTGCTATCCGGGCAGGGTAACATAGATATCGAGGCCAGCCTTTCCCTGGAGCGCGGCCCCGGGGGACAGCCTTGGGTGTTGGGACTGATCCTGCGGGACGTGTCGCTGCAAAAGGCCCTGGTGGACCAACTGCTCAAGAAATCGACGGCCCTGGAAAAGGCCCTCCAGGAGATTCAGAGCGTGGAGAACCTAAAAGACCAGTTCCTGACCACCCTGAGCCACGAGCTCAAGACCCCCATGGTTTCCTTGAAGGGCTTCCTGCAACTGATAATGCAGGAGCGCATCAAGCCCGAGGACCGGCAGGCCTACCTGGAGATATGCTGGCGCAACCTGCTCAAGCTGGAAACCCAGATCAACAACCTGCTGGACCTGGCGCGCTTGAGCCACGCCAAGGACCAATACGAGATGGGGCCGGTGGACCTGTGCGCCTTGGTGCGCACCGAGGCCGAGAACCTGCGACTGCTGGCCGCCGAGCGCAAGGTGCGTCTGGAATTGGGGGACTTGCCGGCGGAGCCGGTGATGGTGAACGGCAACAGGGAAAAGTTGATACAACTTGTGGACAACTTGTTGCTGAATGCGGTCAAATATAACGTAGAGGACGGCGAGGTGAGGCTGGGCCTGGCCCAGCGCGATCAGGCGGTGGTGTTGACCGTATCCGACTCGGGGCTGGGCATCGCCCGGGAGAATATGGCCAAAATATTCAACCGCTTCTACCAGGCCAACCTCACCGGCACCGGCCGGCTGGAAGGCCTGGGCATCGGGTTGAGCCTGGTGCAGGAGATCGTCCTGCTGCACCATGGCGACATTCGGGTGCAGAGCGAGCCCGGCCAAGGCACAATCTTTACGGTTATTTTGGAGCGCCTGCCTTGAATACTGCCCCGCCCCTGGTGCTGCTGGTGGAGGATGACTCCGACACGGCGGCCCTATACAAAGCCCTGCTCAATGCCGAGGGCATGGAAGTGGTGCGCTGCGGCAACTGCCAGCAGGCCGTGACTTGGTGGCGGGGCTCCAAGCGCCGCCCCGACCTCATGGTGCTGGACATGCGTCTGCCCGATGGCAACGGCCTGGACCTGTGCCAGGAATTCAGCGAGGTGGCGGAGTCCAACTGTCCGCCCCCCATCATGGTGCTCAGCGCCCACGGCGACCCCCGCCTGCCCAGCCGCTGCCGCCAGGCCGGGGCCCGGGCCTATTTGGACAAGCTGGATAACCTGGATCGCTTCATCAGCACGGCCTGGCGCCTGATCCGGGAGCCCTCCCCCGGAGCGGTCGCCGGAAAATAGGGCACAACCGCCCGACTTGCTCCCATCTCATGCTTTCGGGCTATCCTACCCGTTATGTTTAGGGCGAAATTGACTGATTTTTTCGGTTCCTGGCCGGTTCGCGCCAGAGACGCCACCGCGCAGGCCCGTGGCATTTAATTACTTGATCATTCTAGTTTATTTAACTACGGTCGGCGGCAGGCCGGCCATTCAGAGGCCTTGCGCCTTGACTACTCCCCCTCCCGGCCTACCCCCCCCAGGTAGGAGTTGGCGGCCATAAGGCGCAACCCGATCCGCGTGTCAGGCAAATACTGGGCTCCATTCCCGCCGGAACCCCAGGAGTCTATCCACTAAAAATGCCAATATTTGAAATATTTAATCACACACTCCGGCAGGACGCCAGCAGGCCCAAAAAGGGGCTGCGTCTTGGCTGTTCACCCTCCCTGCCTGCCCCTGTTGGGAGAGCTCGCTGGCTCAAGACGCAACCTGACTTAAGGATTATGCAACGGACGGGCCAAAGGCATTACCAATAGCCAAGCGCGTTTGACCAGCGAAGGAACTACGCATAGTTTGCTAATTATATAGCTTAGTTAATTCCAAAGGCCCTTAAGGAGCCCAGAAGCAAAAAAGCGATTGCGTCTTGGCTGTTCACCCTCCCTGCCTGCCCCTGTTGGGAGAGTTCGCTGCTCAAGACGCAACCTGATTTAGATATTATGCAATGGACGGGCCAAAGGCATGCGCAGGAGCCGTGCGCGTCGGGTCAACAGAGGGCCGGCACCATTTTTATTAATTATATTATATTATT
>JAKAGJ010000061.1 GCA_021815655.1 Deltaproteobacteria bacterium
CTCCACCGAGTGCTCCCAGGACAGCGTAAAGCCCTGGCTGGGCAACGGCAGCACCAGACTACCCCCGGGGCCGGCAATTACCAGAGACGCCCCGGCCCAGGCCCAGCCGGCCCAGCACAGGCCCAGGAGCAACACCCCCAAGCCCGCCTCCAGCCCCAAAACGCGAGTCCTGCGCCCGCCTGGCCGGGGTCGAGGCCTAAGCTTGACAGCCGCGCCGGCGAGGGCGGCAGCGTCAGCCGAGGGGTCCTGGGGATGGTTTGGCCGCGGGCCGAGGTTGGGCCCATGAGGGTCAAACGGCATAATTTGCTATAACCTATTATTCACCCAGCATTCAAGTGAATTCGGGGTAGAGGTCCGGTGCGTGCCAGGATGGCGCCGGCGGCAGGTGGAGACGGACCCGCGGCTTATGGGTCTTGGCGCTGGTGGGGACGCCAGCGCCAGGGCGGCACGGGATTGGCCTCGGCCCACAGACCCAAGCGCTCCTTGCGGGCATTGCCCTCCAGATCGCGCAGAAAGGGGTCGCCGGAGCGGCGCGGATCATGCCAGGCCAGCCCCTCCTTGAGCAGCTCCAGCCCCAGATCACGGCCGTCGGGCAGGATCACCTGGCCCCGCTGGCGACGGCTGCTGGCCCCGCCGTGGGGCTCCACGGTGACCATCCGCCCCTGGGCCAGACCCTGCGCGAAACGGCGGGCCTCCTCGCCAAAAGGCTGCCCTCTCTGGGGGGTGTCCACCCCGACCAGGCGCACCGTGCGCGCCAGCTTGCCTTGCAGGATTTTGAGGGTGTCCCCATCCACCACGCAAAGCACCTTGCCGCTCCAGCTTGTGGAGGCTGGACAGACCTGCCCGGCGTCCAAGGCCAGCATCAGCCCCAGACAGCAGGTCAAGGCCAGGAGGCGGGCCCGCCAAAACCTAAAGAACGGCCAACCGCTACCTACTTCGTCACAGGCGGTCACCTGATTAACCTAGGCCGGAAGGGATGGCTGCTCCTGTCGGATGAGCTTGGGCAGCCGGTCGGCCGGGCAGGATTGCAGGTAAGACTTGCCGCAACTGGGGCAGCGGGCTTTGTATTCACAAATGGCGCTGTCCATGAAAGAGATATGATTGCTGAGCTTGTCCTTGCCTCCCCCGCGCGGGGCGCACTCGCGCACAGCCTCGATCTCCACGCCCTCGCATCCGCAGAAGGGACAGAGCAGCTTGGGGGACTTGGGCTCTTTTTCTCCGGAAACCAGCTTGATTACAGGGCCAATACTCATACGCCACACTCAGGGTTGCTGCTGGACTGTTGGAAACGCTTGTCGGCTAGAGTGATAAATTAGCATAGAATCCTGCCGGCCCCCAAAATAAAATCACAGGCTGGGACTCAAACGTCACTCTGGCCCATCTGCCCGGGCCTGGCGCCGTGGCCGGCCAGAGGCCCCGGCGCACCGGCGGGCGCCAGTCTATTTCAGGGCACCTAAATCCCACCATAAATTAGGCCTTACAACTATGGATAATCATGGTCAAAATACCCACCACTTAGATCATAATCATAATTAGCTGGCATCACTGATTTTTTTGCACAGGATTACATTTTTGTCTTTGTGCTGGGCTTGGCTTCTGCTTTATACTTTTTTAATAAGCATGGTTTGATAGGCTTGCCGGCCGGCGAGCATCCCCAGGCAATAGCAGCAGGAGGGCGAATATATGGGACCCCCCCAGGGAGTGGCCAGGCGAAAAACGCTTCTGCGGAATCTGCTGATCCTTGTTCTGATCGGAGGAGCCGCGGCCGGTTTTGTGAGTTTCGGGCCACCAGGGCTATATGCCAAGGCCTCGACCCCGGAATTCTGCGCCGGCTGCCACGTGATGCAATACGAGTATGAAAACTGGTTCCACAACGGCGGCCACCGCAACATGCAGTGCGTGGCCTGCCACCTGCCCAACGACAACCCCGCCAAGCACGCGGCCTGGAAGGGGCTGACCGGCATGCAGGACGTATTCGCCTTCTATTCGGGCCGCGTGCCCGAAACCATCAAGATATCGCAAAGCGGCGCCGCCATCGTGCTCGACAACTGCAAGCGCTGCCACAACGAGATGGTTTCGCGCATCAACGAGGACCGGCAGTGCTGGGAATGCCACCGCCGCCTGTCGCACCGCACCACCGGGGCCATGTGATCCCCCTTTATAACGTGAGGAGATGTCCATGAATTTTAGAAAACCCTTCATCGGCATCCTGGCCGTGATGTTGGCCCTGGGGGGGCTCACCCTGGTGGCTTGCCAGCCTCCCAAGGCTGAGCCCGTCAAGACCTATACCATCGCCGACGGCGACTTTGATCCCGCCAATTGGGGCAAGGCCTACCCTCTTGAGTACGACCTGTGGCTCAAGACCAAGGAGCCCAAGCCCGCCGGCTTCAGCAAATACAAGGCCGGCTTCGACCAGCAGAACACCCACTATGACAAGCTCAGCGAGTTCCCCTACATGCCACTGTTGTTCAACGGCTGGGGCTTCGGCGTGGAGTACAACGAGCCCCGGGGCCACTATTACATGATTATCGATCAACTGGAGGTCGACCCCTCCCGCCTCAAGGCCGGCGGCGCCTGTCTGACCTGCAAGACTCCCTACGCGCCCAAGCTCATGCAGGAGATGGGCATGCATTATTTCGCCGACCCCTACCTGGACGTCCACGCCAAGATACCCAAGGACTTCCAGCGCCTGGGCGTGACCTGCGTCGACTGCCACAACAACAAGGACATGGGCCTGCAACTTTCGCGCTGGACCCTGAAAACCGCCATGAACGCCATCGGCGTCAACCCCGATCAACTCCCCCGTCAGGAAGCCCGCAGCGCCGTGTGCGCCCAGTGCCACGTCACCTACATGGTGACCAAGGACGACCACATGAAGTCCAGCGGCGTGGTTTTCCCCTGGGCCGGCAGCAAGCCCGGCAACATCTCCATCGAGAACATCATCAAGGTCATCAAGAGCGACCCGCACAATTTGGAGTGGGTGCAGAGCGTCACCGGCTTCAAGGTGGGCTTCATCCGCCATCCCGAGTATGAGTTCTTCACCAACAACAGCGTGCACTACAAGGCCAACGTCTCCTGCGCCGACTGCCACATGCCCTACACCCGCGTGGGCGCCAACAAGGTTTCCGACCACAATGTGACCAGCCCCCTGAAGGCCGGCATGAAGGCCTGCCAGCAGTGCCACAGCCAGTCTCCCGAGTGGCTGGCCAGCCAGGTGGTGGCCATACAGGACCGCACCATTTCCGTGATGAACCGCGCCGGCTACGCCGAGGCCGTGGCGGCCAAGATGTTCGAGGCCGTGCACAAGGCCCAGAAGGAGGGCAAGACCATTGACCAGGCCCTCTACGACAAGGCCAAGGACCTCTACCTGGAGGCCTTGTACCGCGTGATCTTCATCGGCGCCGAGAACTCGGTGGGCTTCCACAATCCCTCCGAGGCCGGCCGCATCTGCGGCGACGCCGTGGCCATGGCCAACAAGGCCGAGAGCCTCCTGCGTCAGATAATGACCAAGGCGGGCATCGATGTGCCGGTGAACATCAACCTGGAGATGGCCAAGTACCTGAACGACCGCGGCGTCAAGAAGCTGAAGTTCCGTCCGGAACTGGAGTTCAAGGACCCCTTCGGCACCCAGGAGATGATCACGCCCACCGCCAGCCTGGGCAAGTAGCCATGACTAGCTGGCACCGCAAGCTGACCCTCCTGGCGGGCCTGGGCCTGACGGTTTATGCCGGCCTGGCCCTGGCCCAGCCCGATCAGGTGGCCCAGGGCAAGGCCGAGTTCGAGGAGCACTGCGCCGACTGCCACCGCTTGAGCGGCGAGGGACTGCCGCCCACCTTCCCGGCCTTGAAGGGCAACGCCTTTGTGCAAGGCGACCCCGGGCCGGTGATAGATACCGTGCTCAATGGCCGCAAGGGCCAACTGGCCAGCATGCCCAGTTGGAAGGGCACCCTGAGCACCGAGGAGGCCGCGGCGGTGATCACCTACATCCGCCAAGCCTGGGGCAACCAGGCGGGGCCGGTGAAACCGGAGCAGGTGGCCGCCCGCCTCAAGTAACCGAAGCGCCAACAAGCCAGGCCCCCGCCGGATAATCCCGGCGGGGGCCTGCTTTGTGGGCGCCAGATGTGGGCTGGACGAATCCAGGTTCGCGTCCCGGCCGGTCTCAGGCCTGGTCAGCGCTTACCACAACGGGCGCCGGCCAGGGGTCCCGTTCATGAGGCCGTTTGGGCCGAGGCCAGGGGCGCGCGGGTGGCTTAAGCCGGCCGCGGCCCCTGGCGCTGGATCGCTCAGTCCTGGTTGGTCAGCACAACCTTGTTGGGCAAGGAGGCCAGGTTGAAATCCCAGTCCAGGATTTCGCTAAAGCGCCGTTCATGCTTTTTGGTGCGCACATACCCCGTTACCCCGCCAATGGTCATTCCCAGACCGGTGAGGACGATGGCGCCGTCCAGGATGGTCCAGTAGCCCAGACCGAAATAGCGGATAAGACCGATGCCCAGGGCGATGGAGGCCAGCCCGGTGCGGATGAAGGCCAATTGGTTGCGCCCCATGGCCAGCACGGAGCGGTAGGTGGAGAGCAGGGTGCGGGTGCTAGCCAGGTCATTGCGTTCCTGGGCCATGCTGGTGCGCTGACTGGATAGCTCGTTGCGCCGCATGGCCAGGCCGGTTCTGTCCTCGGCCAAGGTCGTGCGCTCGCTGGCCAGGGCGGTGCGCCTGTCCGCCAGGGCGTTGCGCTCGCTGGCCAGGGCGTTGCGCTCACCAGCCAGGGCGGTGCGCCTGTCGGCCAAGGCGGTGCGCTCGCCGGCCAGGGCGGTGCGCTCGCCGGCCAGGCCGGTGCGCCTATCGGCCAGGACCGTGCGCTCCCCGGCCAGGGCGGTGCGCTCGCCAGCCAGGCCGGTGCGCTTTTCGGCCAGGCCGGTGCGGTGCTCGGCCAGCTCGGTGCTGCGCCCAGAGAACTTGGTCTGGGCCTTGACCAGGTTCGTGCGCTCCTCGGAGAGCTGGGTGCGCAGTTCGGCGCTGGCGGTGCGGCGGGCGGCCAGTTCATTGGTCTTCTGGTTCACCTCGATCAGGGAATGGGTAAGCCTGTTCTCCTCCTCGGCCAGATCGACCAGGGCATTGACCACGTCCTGTTGGGTTTTTTTGGCGGCGTTCAACATTCGTACGCTCCTGGCAGGCTGTCATGGGCACGGCGCGGGCCAGCCCCCCGTTGAAGGACAGAGGTCGCCCCTGTGGATTTAGTGGTACAGCGCGCCCACGTGCATGTTCACCCGCACCTCATCCACGCCCTCCACCTGCTTGGCCAGGCCCACGATGGTCCGCAAAATCCTGGGAGCCGTGGTGCCGTTGGCGCGGGTATCAAGGGTGATGACCCCGTCGCTGGCCGAAACCCTCACGTTGGCGTGATTGGCCATCAGCTTGGCCCGCACCTTGGCCGCCAGGGCCAGGTCTTGGAGGAGCCGCTGGGACTGGGGCGTGCATTGCTGCTCGGCCAGCTTGGCGGCCTGGCAGATCATCTCCACCGCCTCCTCCTGCCCCATTTTGCCGGGGTTCACCACCAAGTCGTACAAGGAAAGATCGTGGTTGTCCTTGCCGAAGATGCGGCGGCTCCAGCGCCGGCGTTCCTCGTCGTCCCTGGCCTGCAGGGCTTGGCCCTGGACTTGGTCAGAGGCCACGGGTTGGGGGGCCGGGCGGCAGCGGTCCTCCAATGCGGAGTTGAGCCGCACCTTGAGCACATGGGGCACGCCATTGAGATAGAAGTGGCCGGCCAGACCGCAGTAGACCACCTTGTCCTGGCGCATCTGGTTGAGCAGGGTGGCCTCGATGTAGGTCAACAGGCGGTCGCGGGTGTAGGTGAAGCGCTCCAGGAAGCCGGGCGGATCATGCAGGGCCCGCTTGAGTCTGTCCTCGGAAACCTGATAGGTCTTGGCCGCCTCCCTGATAACCTCGTCGGCCAGGCAGCTGTAGCCGAGATGCTCGGCCACCTGCGCCGCCAAGTGCTGGTTCTGGGGGCCACTGTCCTTGGAAATCGTTATGCCGGCCATCGCTTTGACTCCTTCTTGTTTGCCTTATGGCTTACGGCCGCCGGGGCCGGCTGCCTTAATGATAGGTGTGGTTCTGGTATACCCTGGCCAGGTTGCGGGCCACGATGGCCACCTCCCCCAGGTCTCCGTCGGCGAAGGTGAGGAACCGGGGGCGCAGGGCGTGGGCCCGGGCCAGGGCCTCGGGGTCTTTCTGGCGCAGGACCAGAATTATCCGGGCCTGCCAGTCACCAAGACGCATGGCGATGAGGCCCTCCAGGTCCTCGCGGTCACTGGGCACCAGCACGGCCATATTGGGGCGGCCGGCGTCCTCTTCCATAACCATGCGCAGCTCCTGCATGCTGCGGCATACCTTGAGTCCGCCACCCAGACCCTGGCCAATGATCCCGGCCTCGATCTCTTGATCGAGCTGGTCGGGGAGTTTGTTATAGACGATTAGGTTGGCGCGGAACATGATGCACCTCTTGTTCACGGCTGAAGGTCGCCCTCAGCTATTACAAAAAAGGTGCCAAGAGGCTCGGACATTTTTTATTAAATTATTTAAGCATCTTGACAAAAAAGAGACCACGCGGGGGGGGCGGGGAAGCCCCTGTTTTATGCTAAATCATAATTAATTATGAAAAAACATAAGAAGGCTGGCCGCGGAGCGGGGTCCGCCAGGCAGTTGCGCGGGGGGCGCTAGCCTTGGCCCTTGAGGCCGTGCTTGCGCAACAGCTCGTAGAGCCGGGGCAGGGAAATCTCGGTAAGCAGGCTGGCCTTCTTCAAGTTGCCCCCGGAAACGGCCAAGGCCTGGCGCAGGTACTTGGCCTCCAGGTCCTGCTTGGCCTCCCGCCAGGTGGGGAAGGGCTGCTCCGGAGAGGCGGCCGCGGCCGGCTCCCGGGAGATGGCGCTACGCGCGGCGAAGATGCGTATGTTGATGGGCAGATGCACCGGCAACAACTCGGAGCCCTCCCCCGCAGCGGCCACCGCCCTCTCCAGGGCATGAATCAGCTCGCGCACGTTGCCCGGCCAGGAGTAGGCCATCAAAAGCCTGGCGAACTCCGGGGAAAAGTCCAGGGGGGCCTGGCCCCGGCGGGTGGCGATCTTGCGCAGGTGGTGGGAGGTCAGCTCCAGAATATCCTCTGGCCGCTGGCGCAGGGGTGGCAGGTGGATGCTCAGGGAGCGCAGGCGGAACAGCAGGTCCTCGCGGAAGTGCCCCTGCGCCGCCATCTGATCGAGGTCGCGGTTGGTGGCGGCGATCAGCCGGAAGTCGCTGCTGAGTTCCTGGGACATGCCTATGGGGCGGAAACGTCCCGTCTCCAGCACGCGCAGGAATATCCGCTGAAGGTTTTCGGGCAGCTCGCCCACCTCGTCCATGAAGATGGTGCCACCGTGCCCCTGCTTGACCAGGCCGTCGCGGGCGCGCTCGGCGCCGGTGAAGGCGCCCTTGACGTGGCCGAAGAGCACGCTCTCGGCCAGGGTGGGAGGCAGGGCGGCGCAGTCAATGACCACGAAGCTGCCCTTGACCCGGGAACTGTTGTTGTGGATGGCCAGGGCCACCAGCTCCTTGCCGGTGCCGGTTTCGCCGGTTATCAGCACCGGCGCCTCGGAGCGGGCCGCCAGGGCGATCAGCTCCAGACTGGCCTTCATCTGGGGAGACTTGGCCACCAGGCCTTCCAGTTGCAGGCTGGCGGTATCCTGTCCGGCCTGCTTGCCTTGGCGGTACTGCAAGGCCCTGGCCAGCACCAGGTTTATCTCCTGGGCCGTGGCCGATTTCTCCAGGTAATCCCAGGCGCCGTGTTTTATGGCCAGTTCCGCGCCGTCGGGGTCGCCAAAACCGGTGATGATGATGATCTCCGGGGAGTTGGACAGGGCCTTCAGCAGGGGGATGGCCTCCAGGCCGTTGCCGTCGGGCATGCGCACGTCCAAAAACACCACGTCGAAGGCCTTGTCCCGGGCCAATGGCAGGCCGCTACCCAGGTCGCGCGCCGAGGCGGCCTCATGGCCCTTGAGGGCCACCAGGTCTGAAAGCGTGTCGCAGACCAATTGGTCATCATCGATGATGAGTATCCTGGCCATGTCTACTCCGCGGCCTCCGGCCCGGGGGCGCCCGCCCCAGGCGGTCCGGCCAACGTCCGGGCGATGGTTTCGGTCATCTGGCGGCCGCTGAGGGTCTTGTCCAAGAGCCCCAGCGCCCCGGCCGCCAGCACCTGCCGGCTATCCAGATCGCCGCTGTAGCCGGTGCAGATCAGCACCGGCAGGTCCGGACGCAAGGCCAATAGCCGGCGGGTCAGCTCCAGGCCGTCCAGGC
>JAKAGJ010000062.1 GCA_021815655.1 Deltaproteobacteria bacterium
GGCGGGCCGCCGCCAGAGCGCCGTCGAAGCTGCCCGGCCCCCGCAATAGTTCGTGGCCGGCCTGCATGCCGTCCAGGCTGATCTGCACCTCGTCGCAGTTGAGCCGGGCCAGGCGCTCATCATCCAAAAGCAGGCCATTGCTCAGGAGCACCCGCCGCACCCCGGCGGCGCCCAGGAGGGCGTTGACCTGCTCCCAGTCCGGGTGCAGCAAGGGCTCGCCGCCGCTGATGAGCACCCGCAGGCCGTTCAAGGCCTCGAACTCCTTGAGCAGGGCCGCCACCCGGGCCACTGGCAGGTCCACCCCCTGGGCGGCGCCCAGATAGCAGTGGCGGCAGGCCAGATTGCAGCGCCAGGTGATTTGCAGCTCCAGGTAGCGCAGCGAGGGCGACGGTCCCGGCCCCAGGGGCAGGGGGCGCGGCCGGGGGCTCTCATGCAGGGTCAACAGCCCCTCGGTCAGGCAGAATTCCGCAAATTCAGGCTCCAGCCCCACCTGGGCCAGCCTTAGGTGCCCCCGGCAGAGCTTCAGGGCCTCCAGGCCCTCGTGGTTCAACTCGTAGAGGTCGTCGTTGCGGCGGTCGTAGAGGCAGGGGGTCTCCAGCAGGCGCAGGCAGACGTGCTCGGCCAGGGAGACATAGCGGTCTCCGGGGGCGCTCACGGGCTACAGGCCCAGATCGCGGCCGGCGGCCAGGAGCCCGGCCACGGCCCTGAGCCCGCCGCAGGGGGCGCAGTCCGCCGGGTCCACGGCGGAGTCGCGGAAATCGCAGCCATCGGCGCGGTACTCGCAGCCGGCGCAGACCTTGAGCAGGCGGGGATCATCGGGGCTGAGCCCGAAAAGCGGCGCGGCGGCCAGGGGGTCCAGGCGATGCACCTCGCCGGTCAGGTGGGGACGCTTTTCCAGCCAAGCCAGCCCGCCGCAGCCGGGTTCTTCCCGGCGGCCGGGTTTGTGGTAGCGGCACAGAGGCTGGCAGATGGCTTGACGCATGCCTGGTCACGCAAAAGGGGGGAGGCCTTTGGTTGCCTCCCCCCCGCTTGGCTAGCCTAGACTAGCAGGAGCTCTTGCATTTGCAGAGCCCGCGCTGGGTGCGCTCGATCTTTTTGATCTTCATGATCTTCCTCCTGGGGGGCCCCTTCCTGGGGCGTTTGAGTTACTAAAATTGTTGCAACCCCGGAGGCTGTTGTCAAGGCCTGGCCGGCGATTAATCCAGGCCTTGACCCTCCAGAGCCAATCTCTATACAATTATAATCGCGAGCCTGGTCGGGGCCCCCCGTTAACCGGGAAGCGCTTGCGCGGGGTGGGAGCCGCCCTCAGCGCAATCCACCATCGGCAAGGCCGCAACATCCGGGGATGGGCGGCCTTTATTCTCGTGGGCATTTCCTGAAGCAGCCGCCCAATCCAGCAGGCCCGTTAGTCCAGCCGCGGGTTGAAGTAGCCGTGCTTGAGCCAAGGGAAGCGGGCGCGCATCATCTTGATGAGCTGCTCCATGCCCATGCGCTTGCCGGCCGGCCCCAGGCCCAGCTCCTTGAGATAGACCTCGGGGTCTATGTTCAGGTTGCGCCACTGGATCAAATCCAGGCGCGTGGACTCCACCAGCTGGCACAAGGCCTCCACCTCCTCGGGGCGGTCGGTGAACCCGGGCAGACACAGCAGGTTGATGGAGCAGAAGCCGCCCACGCGCTTGACCTCGCCTATGGTGGCGATGGCATCGCCCAGCGACCAACCCTTGGGCTGGTAGTAGGCCTGGTGACGCTCTGGAATCAGGCTGTTCAGGGACACGCGCATGGAGCTTAGGCCCTCGCGCATCAGCCGTGCCGCCACCTGGGGCAGGCTGCCGTTGCTGTTGACGTTGATGGTGCCCTTGCGCCTGATCTTGCGAATCTTGCTGATGGACTCGGCCAAAAGCTCGCCCATGAGCAGGGGCTCGCCCTCGCAGCCCTGGCCGAAGCTCACCAGGGGGTCGCGCCCCTTGCCGAAGTGGTGCAGGGCCACTTCGGCCACCTCGTCGGAGCTGGGGGTGAACTTGATGCGCTCCTGGGTGGCGGGAAAGCGTCCCTGGGGCTGGCTGGAGAGACAACCCAGACAGGAGGCGTTGCAGAGCGGGCTGGTGGGCAAGGGGGCCTCCCAACGGCCCAGCATCAGGTTGCGCGCCGCCGGGCAGCAGTTGGTCAGGGCGCAGGCGCCCAGATGTTGCCACAGGCGGTTTTGGGGGTAGGTGCGCAGGAGCTTCTTGGCCGCCAGGGCGATGCGCTCCGGCGACGGGAAGCGGGCGGCGTCCTGGCGGGGCAGGGAATCCACGCGCAGGCCGGTGGCCACGAAGCTCCCCCGCGAGAAGCCCACGGCGCTATAGGCGAAAAGCGGCAGGGTCGGCGCGCCGGGCTGGGTCTGATAGGCGGCGCTCAAGGTGCTGGTATGGGCCGGGGCCAGGAAGGCGGCCACGGCCGTGGGGCGCTGATGGGGGTTGTTGGGGTCGGACTCCAGCACCTCCAGGCGGCCGCCGGCCCCCACCCCCACGGGCAGGCGCCCAGGCAGCAAAAACAGCTCGCTGCCCTCGGGCAGGGGGATGCACTGGGTTTCGTCCACCGCCTCCCAGGCCCCGGCGGCCGCGCCGGCCATGGCCAGCCCGGGGTGATCGTAGATATTGCCTTGCTGGTCGGCGTAGACCAGGCGGGGTGCGCTCATGGGTGCCTCTCGGGATGATTGCGGGTGTTAAAAAAGTGAATAATACCTTAACCTGGCGCCCTTGGCCCTAGCCGGCGGCCCGCAGCCAAACCTCGACCTCCAGGGCGGGCCATAACCAGGCCAGGTGCTGCTCGTAGAAGCGGCCGTGACGGTTGGCCCAGGCCGAGAAACCCAGGCCGCCGCCCCGCCCAAAGATCAGGCGCCGGCTGAGCAGATCGAAGCGATAGGGCAAGGGGCGGAAATCGTCGGCCGCCAGGCCGCAGAAATAGTCGAAGCTGTACAGCCCCAGGTGCAGGCAATGGCTGGGATCGGTGTGGGAGGCGGCGGCGGAAAAGTGGGGCGTAAGGATGTAGGCCAGGCCCCCGGGTTGGAGCACCCGGTGCGCCTCGCCCAAGAGCGCCGCTAGGTCATGGGCATGCTCCACCACGTGCCTGAGGCGCACCTGGCCGAAGCTGCCGGCCCGGAAGGGCAGTCCGGCCCTGAAATCGGCCAGCAGGTCCACCCCCGGGTGGGGGCTCAAATCCAGGCCCACGGCGCCGGGGAGCTTGCTCCGGCCGCAGCCCATGTCTAAAATACGAGCTATCATGTCAGCTTCTTAGCACGGACCAGCCCCGGGCGGCAAGCCGAGCCGGGGTGGGCAGGGAGATATGCGGGGACGCTTCGACGTCATTATCGTGGGACTGGGGCCGGCGGGGGCCGCGGCGGCGGTGGTCTTGGCCCGGGGCGGGGCCCGGGTCCTGGCGCTGGATGCCCGCCCCCGCCACGACAAGCCCTGCGGCGGCTGCCTCTCGGCCCGGGCCATGGGCTATCTGGACTTTCTGGACCCGCCGAACTGGCTCCAGAATCAGCCCGTGGCCAGTCTGTTCCTGGAGTATCCCGGCCACTCCTCCCGCCGCTTCGTCACCGGCCAGACGGCGGCCTATCTGGTGGAGCGCCGCCGCCTGGATGATTTTCTGCGCCAGCGGGTGGGCGAGTCCGGGGCGGAGGTGGTGTCTGGGCGCGCCCGCGCCCTGGCCTCCGAGCCGGACGGCTGGCGGGTGCGCTCCAGCGCCGCCGAGTGGCGGGGCACCTGGCTCTTGGGCGCCGATGGCGCCGCGGGGCTGGTGGGACGCACCCTGGGCCTGGGGCGCACCGGCTTTGTCTACAAGGCCCTGGTGGAGGAGCGCCCCCTGCCGGACCACCTGGCCCCGCGCCTGGCGGGCGCGGCCCTGCTTGACCTGGGCGGCGCGCCGGGGGGCTATGCCTGGGCCTTTGGCCGCCAGGGCGTATTGAATCTGGGGCTGGCTGGACGTCTGGGGCGAACCGCCGGCAGAGCCCAACTCCTGGAACGCTACCAGGGCTTCCTGGCCCGCCTGGGCCTGGGGCGACCCGGAGCCTGGCGGGGGGCACTGATCCCCTGCCCCGATGGCCGGCGCCCGCGCCTGGCCCAGGGCCGGGCGGCGGTGATCGGCGACGCCGCCGCCAGCGCCGATCCCTTCCTGGGCGAGGGCATCGGCCAGGCCCTGCACAGCGGCCTCCTGGCGGCCCAAGCCATCCTGGCCGGCGATCTCGCCGGGTACCAGGTCCGGATGACCAGCGGTCTTTTCCGCGAGCACTTCCACGCCCGCCAACTGGCCCGCCTGGTCTACGGCGCCCCGGCCCGCTTCCAAGGCCTGGCCCAGCGCCACCCCGGCGCCATAGAGCTGGTCTGGCAGGTGTTGCGCGGCCAACGCAACTACGCCGGCATCTGGGGCGGCGTGGCGCGCATGTCCCTGCAACGCCTGACCGGAGCCTCGGGGCCCCAGGCAAGCCTTGACCAGTAGGCGCCGGGCCATTATAGTAGCCCTAGGCGTTTTCTGGCCCAGGGGGTGGATTTGGCTTTGAATTTCGGCGGCAGGCTGGCGTGGCCCCTCTTGGTGGCCGGGGTGTTGGCCCTTTGCGGCCTGGGCCTGGCCCGGGGATTGAGCCACTTGAGCCAGGTGCAGGAGGAACTGACCCAGGTGCGCGCCACCAACCAGCGGCTGGACAAGGAAAACAACGCCATGTACCGCCAGGTGTTGCGCCTGCGCTCCGACCCCCAGGCCCTGGAGCGGGCCTGCCGCCACGACATGGGCGTGGTGCGCCCCGACGAGGTGATCTACCAGCAGGAACAGCCCCTGCCCAAGCCCGCCGGCAAGGAGCAGCCTTGAGCCAGGGCTTGCCAGCCCTGGGAGCCGCCGAACTGGCCCTCCTGGAAAGCGCCGTGGCCGAGGACCCGGGCTCGCGCCTGTTTTTGCGCCTGGCCCAGGCCTATTTGCAGGCCGGCCGCCTGCCCGAGGCCCGGCAGACCCTGGAGCGTGGGCTTTTGTTGCAGCCCGGCGAGGTGGAGGGGCATCGGCTTCTTAGCCAAGTGCTGCGCGCCCAGGGCGACGCCGGCCAGGCCCTGGCCCAGTTGCGGCAGGCCGCGGCCATCATGAGCCGCCAGGCCGGGCTGTACCAGGACATGGCCGAGCTACTGGCCAGCCAGGGGCGCCTGTCAGAGGCCCAGGTGGCCCAGCGCCTGGCCCAGGACCTGGCCGGCGCCGGCGGCGCCCCGCAGGGGGACGCGGCTCCGGTCAACCAGGACACGCCCACCCTGGCCGAGATATACGCCGGCCAGGGGCTACAGGCCCAGGCCGCGGCCATGTACCGCCGCCTGCTGGCCACCGACCCGGGCAACCCCGAGTTGGCCCGGCGCCTGGCCCAGTTGGAGGCCCCCCCGCCCCCTGCCGCGCCGGCGGCCCCAGAGGAGCAAGCCGGGCTGCTTAAGTGCC
This sequence comes from Deltaproteobacteria bacterium, assembly GCA_021815655.1. GTDB lineage: Bacteria > Desulfobacterota > Desulfarculia > Desulfarculales > Desulfarculaceae > JACRDC01. The sequence continues at coordinate 5,449 of JAKAGJ010000062.1, forward strand.
TGGAGTCCCTCAAGGAGGCGGCCCTGGCTCGGGCCAGCCACCCGGTTCAGGCCAGCCCAGCCGCCCCCGGGTTGTTGAGGCGCCTGGATTCCCTCAAGGAGGCCGCCCTGGCCCGGGAGGCCAGCTTGGCCCGGGAGGCCAGCCTGGCCCGGGAGGCCAGCTTGGCCCGGGCCGGCGACGGCCAGCGGGACTTGCTGGCGCGGCTGGAGGCCCTAAAGGGCGCGGCCCTGGCCCGCGCCGGGTCCTAAAGCGCCAGTCAAGAATCAATTTAGCGCAACCCTTAATAATTCGAGGCTTATCGACATGTACAGCACCGCAGATTTTCGCCGGGGACTAAAAATCGAGATCGACGGCAAACCGTTGGTGATCGTGGATTTTCAACACGTGAAGCCCGGCAAGGGTGGCGCCTTCGTGCGCACCAAGCTCAAAAACCTGGAGACCGGCCAAGTACTGGAGCAGACCTTCCGCTCGGGGACCAAGGTGGGGCGCCCCGACATGGAACAGAAGTTCATGCAGTTCCTCTACCAGGAGGGCGAGCAGTACGTCTTCATGGACACCCAGACCTATGACCAGGTCTACATCCAGGGCGAGTACCTGGCCGACGCCATCCCCTTCCTGCAACCCAACATCGAGTTGCAGGTGCTCTATTTCAAGGGCCGGCCCATCGGCGTGGAGATGCCCGTTTTCGTCATCCTCACCGTGACCCAGTGCGAGCCCGGGCTCAAGGGCGACACCGCCACCGGCGCCACCAAGGCCGCCACCCTGGAGACCGGCCACGTGGTGCAGGTGCCCCTGTTCATCGAGGAAGGCCAAAAGCTAAAGATAGACACCCGCACCGGGGAGTACATGGAGCGTGCCTGATACCTTCGCGCCCCACTTTACCGCCACCGGCATCGGCACCCTGCCCCTCCTGGACCCTCGGGAGGCGGTGGACGCCGTGTGCGACCGGCTCCGCGAGATGCCCTACTGGCCGCAATTGCCCCAGCGCGCGGCCATAGAGGACATGAACCTGCAATACGCCCGCGCCTTGCGCCCCCTGGTGGCCGCCGACCTGGATCAGCGCAGTCTGCTGGCCCACCCAGGCTTGGGCCGCGAGGAGGCCCTGGCCGCCTTTTACGAGCGCCTGCTGGCCGGCCCGGAGGAGGACTTCGGCCTCTTGCCCGAGGAGGCCGCCGGTTTCTTCGCCTTTCAGGAGAAAGTGGCCGCGGCAGGCCCAGGCCAGTATCCCTGGCTCAAGGGGCACGTCACCGGCCCCTTGACCCTGGCCGCCTCGGTGCTGGGCAGCGACGGCAAGGCCCTGCTCTACGACGACGAGATGGCCGAGGCCATCGCCAAGGGCCTGGGCCTGGCGGCGGCGGCCCAGGCCCGGCAGCTGGCCCCCTTAAACCGGCCGCTGATGATCTTCTTCGACGAGCCCTTTCTCTCGGGCTACGGCTCGGCCTTTTCGCCCATCAGCCGCGGAAAGGTGATCGAGCTGTTGGGCCTGGCCGCCCAGGAAACCCGCGAACGGGTGCCGGCGGTGCTGGGGGTGCACTGCTGCGGCAACACCGACTGGGGCATGCTGGTGGAGGCGGGCCTGGACGTGCTCAACCTGGATAGCGCCGGCTTTGGCGAGCACCTGCTGCTCTACCCCGAGGCCCTACGGCAACTCTACGCCCGGGGCGGGGCCGTGGCCTGGGGGGCCGTGCCCACCATCGGCTACACCGGCCAGGAAACCGCCCAAGGCCTGTGGGCCGGACTGCGGGGGCTTTTGGACAAGCTGGCGGCCACGGGCTTCGACCCGGCCACCCTGGCCCGCCAGGCGCTCATCACCCCGGCCTGCGGCCTGGGCTCGCTCAGCCGGGACAAGGCCCTGGCCATCCTCGACCTCACCAGACAGGTTGCGGACCTGGCCCGCGTCCAGTTCGCCGTCTAGGCCAGACGGGCGGGGATAAACCCCGTCCTACGAAAAAGACACTGAATATGCCTTGGGTTTCGTAGGGCGGGGTTTATCCCCGCCCGCTTTTTTGTTTTTCTGCTGGAGCCCATGAACCCGAGATGAAGTTGGCCCTAAAGCCGCTCCAAGCGGCTGTGGTGGCGGCGCTTGGCCTTGGGCTCGCGGTGGGAGGGGCCTTTTTTTCTGGTGCTGAAGTCCCAGCCCGGCTCGTCATCCTCGGCGGCCTGGGCCTGGCCCTGGGCGGTGGCCATGAGCCGGCTGGCAAAAATCCGCGAGCCGATCACCTCGGCCCCCCGACCACGGCAAAGCCCGGCCAACTCGCGGTCGTCGGTGATGACCGTGGCCCCGCTCCCCAGGCGCCCGGCCAGCTCCACGATCACCTGGTCGGCCTTTTGCTTTGCCCCCGAATAGATAACCGGCACCCCCAACTGGGTGGCACGGCAGGGCTGGAGGTCCTGGCCTCCGTCAAAAACCACCGTGATCTGGTGCGACCGTTTCTGGCGGTAAAGACGCAGGGCCGTGAGCAGGGCCTCTCGCCCCCGTTCCATATCGCCGGCCCAGAACAGCTCCGGCGAGTGGTGGATGAGGTTGTAGCCGTCGATGATGAGGTGCATGGGGCCTGGCTCGTGGGAGGGCTATCGCCCCAGGAACTCCAGGAGGCGCTCCAGCTCGTCGTCGGAGAAGAAGTGCAGGATGATCTGCCCCTTCTTGGCCTTGCGCTTGATCTCCACCTTGGTGCCCAGGTTGGCGCGCAGTTGGTCGGCCAGGCTGTCGATATAGGCCTTGTCCGGGTCCAGGCGCTTGGCCTTGGGGGCCTTGAGCAGGTTTTTGACCAACCTCTCGGTGGCGCGCACGCTC